>DFUX01000050.1 GCA_002379855.1 Cloacimonetes bacterium UBA4175
AGGCAACTCCGTTGCCTCTGTCGAACAGACTTCGGCAGCCCTTAAATTATCCGCGTATATCTGCGTGAACCGTTTGACCCCTGATCCAGTCTTTCAGGACCGTTTGGAGTCCAAACCGGCTTCGAGACTGACATAAGTATGAAACTCATATTGCCGGTTTGAACTCCAAACTACGAGCCAGCATGGAGTTCATTGAGCCTTGACTGGCTGCAAATCACCACCAGACGCTTTGGGCTCAAATGGACTTCATGCGTGAGTGAAAGAGAGCCATTTGTGATCATGCAAACGTAATCTTACCATCCTTTTTCAGCCCGTCTTTCGGCACGGAAAAGCCCGCAAATTGTAACATTTCACTGTCCAGCACCGGAAAGCGTAAAAAAGTTCTTGGCTAATTTCGCATTGGTATTTAAAATGGTTCATGTGCATAAAATCTTTCCAAAGGATAGTGAACATGATGCGTAACTTGCAGGTAATTCAATATCATACGCAGCTCCGCAAACTGGTCGGGCAGCACCTGCAACACGCCTTCGGGGAAGGCGGCGCGCACGAGTGGTTTGTCCAGAGCGAAAATCCGCTGCTCAGCTTCAATTAAAGGAGGAAACCATGAAAAGAACAGCCTTTATTCTGCTGCTGCTGGCCTGCCTGCTGCCGGCCTTTGGGCAGTGGCACATCGACGAAGATTTTGAGGGCATCACCACCCTGCCAGCCGGCTGGACCATCCACGACGACGGGGACGGCATGACCTGGCGCAATATCTACGACCCCGACCACGCCCATTCGGGAAGCAGGGTTGCCTTTGTGGACAACTATTTACCCAATCAGAATGCGGACTGGCTCATCACCCCGCAGGTCAATGTGAACGCCGGAGACTCACTCGTCTTCTGGACCCGTAGCTGGATAAGCAGCGAAAACCTGAAGGTGTTCGTATCCACCACCGGCACCGCCATCGGCAACTTCTCCACGCAAATCCTCAACCTGCAGGAACTGGGCACCACCTACCAGCAGTTCAGCCACAACCTTTCCGCCTACGCGGGGCAGTCCATCTACATCGGTTTCTTCTGGGAATGCGAGGAATACGGCATCCTGGTGGACGACGTGCGTGTCGGCCAACCCTTGGTGATAACGCCGGAACTGAATCTGCCGGAAAGCTTTACCTTTAACCAGGGGGAGAGCCTGGAGGTGGACTTCACTCCCTTTATCGTGGCGACAGAACTGTCCAGCACCAGCCTGTCCTGGCAGCCAACTGAGCATGTGGAGGTGGCAGCCCAGGGACAGACGGTGACCTTCTCATCGCCAAATTGGGCGGGCACGGAGACCGTCCATTTCACCCTGCAGGATCTGATCAGCGGGCAGACCGCCTCGGACAACGTGCAGGTGATCGTGAATCCGCCGCCCACGGTGGATCTGGCTTTGACGGACATCCTTTCTCCTGGAGCGGCGGCCTTTTTGGGTTCGCCGTTCACCCCCGGCGTGCGTCTTTACAACAACGGCCAGAACCTCTGGGACAACCAGGTGCGGCTGCTAATGACCATCACGGACAACGCGGGACAGACCATCAGCAGCGAGGAGCTTTACCATGCCGCCCAGTTGCAGCCGGCAGAGTCCGAAGATGTGAGCTTCCCGCCTGTCAGCCTGGGAGTGGAGGGGAGTTATAGCATCACTTACCTGCTCGATCTGGAGGACGAGATCCTGGACAACAACAGCATCTCCCGGTCTTTCGAGGTGATCCTGCGCGTCAGCCAGGGCGGCCCCGACGCCTTTGGCTACCGCTATATCGACAGCACCGCGGAGAACGGCCCGGCCTTCGACTGGATCGACATCAGCGCCACCGGCACCTCCACCGTGATGTATGGGGTCGATCAGTGGAGCGGAGACGACAACTTCAGCGAGCCCATCCCCCTGGGTTTCGCTTTCCCCTTCTATGGCAACGTCTATACCAGCGCCTACGTGGATACCAACGGCGAGATTCTGCTGGAGCCGAACAACTGGTACGAGGAGTTTCCCGGTAATGGTTGGGACAGCGACGGCAATATATTCAACTACGTGTATCCCATTCCGGGCTTCGCGGCGATGCCAGGCCTCATCGCGGTCTATTGGGATGACCTCTTTGTGGAGCAGGGCACGGGAGACATCTATTTTCAGACCTTCGGCGCCAGCCCCGACCGCTACACGGTGATCCAATGGCACAACCTGCGCTTCGCGGCAGGCAGCGGAGCCACCTCCCTGCTGGATTTTGAGGTGATCCTGCACGAATCCGGCGAGATTGTCATGCAATACCTCAGCACCGCTACGGGGCAGACAGGTTCCAGCGTCCCCCACGACAACGGCCGCAGCAGCACGGTAGCGCTGCAAAACGCCAGCGCGGACATCGGCATCTGCTATCTGCGCGAGATAGTGCAAAACAGCCAGTATGTAGGCGTGGAGCCTCCCGGAAACCTGCTCTTTGACGGACTCGCGGTGCGCTTTTACAGCGGACCCGACGAGCAGCCGCCCCTGATCACCCACACGGCTCTGGGCAACACCTTTGAGACCGACCTGGAACTGGAAGCCCGGGTGCTGGATGTGAGCCCTCTGGCTCAGGTGGAAGTGTATTATAGCACTTCCGAAACATGGAGCAGCGTGGCGGGAACCCCTTCCGGCGTGAACAACTATAGCTTCAACCTGCCGCCCCAGACCGCGGGAAACACCCTCAAATACTATATCCGGGCGCAGGACAGCCTTGGCAACACCGGCTACCTGCCCGCGGACGCCCCCGGCGAATACTTTTCTTTCCAGCTCCTGCCCGGCGACAACTGCGAAGTCCTGCTTGCCTACAGCGGTTCGCAGGACTATCAGCGGGTGGAGCTTCCCCTCTATCAGGCCAGGCTGGATTCACTCAACATCACATACGATACCTACAACTGGGAAGAGTATGACAGCTACAGCTTCCCTGCCTCCTACAAAACCATCCTGGCCTATGCTTCCACCGGAGGATCGGGGGTCAAGGGAGAGACCTTTGCCAGCGCACTGATGGACTTTCTGGATCAGGGAACGGTGTCCGCGCCCAAAAACCTGTTCCTCGCCTCCGACGGATGGGCGTCGGGACAGCACGGGCATCACAACGATTATCCCCAAACGAAACTCCTCAACGGCTACCTCCGCACCTGGTACGCGCCGACGGGCGGGGGAGGAGGAACCAACGGGCTGGCTGGACCTGACGTATATACCTATGTGGACGGCACCATCCTCTGCCGCCCCGCATCTCCCATCGGCGTGCCCTGGGAGGAGTACCCCGTCTATGCCAACAGCCCGGACTGCATCTTCAGCTATGAAACCTGCCCGGACTGGTACGCTGACGAGATGCCGTATCCCGAGATCGGTGCCGTGAACGCCTTCACCTTTGAAGACGGGCCCATCGACGGACATGCTTACCTATACAACGGAGTCTGCGCCACGGCGGTGGAGCTGCCCATCTACAAGGCTTTCTACTTCAGCTTCGATTATTCCCAACTGACCGATCCGCAGCAGAGCGCTGCCTTCTTTGCCGATCTGATGGACTGGTTTGGCGTGGAGACAGCCGCGCAGGACAACCTGGCCACGCCTCCCGCTTTTGCGCTCCTGGGCAACCATCCCAACCCCTTCAACCCCAGCACCAGCATCAAGTTCAGCCTGGCGAAAGCCGCCCGGGCGGAACTGAACGTCTATAACATCAAGGGACAGAAGGTCAAGACCCTTGCCAATTCGCTCTTCCAGGCCGGCAACCACACCCTGGTATGGGATGGCTGCTCGGATGAGGGAGAGAAGCTGGCGAGCGGCGTGTATCTTTTGCGCATGGAAGCCGGCAAGTTCCGGCAGACCCGTAAAATGACCATCATTAAATAGGAGTAGTGATGAAGAAGTTACTTAGCATCATCTTGTTCGGCTTATACCTGTTCTCCGCGCTGGCCGCGGACGATTATTACATCGGTTCGGGCACTTCCACCCAAAACAAGGTGCCCACCTACGGCTACAACAACTACGGCTGGAGCAAGTTCATCTATACCGGCGACGAGCTTGCCGCGGCGGGAGTGAGCGGCACCATCAATATCATCGGGATAGGCTTCCAGGTTTCCAACGACATTAGCGACTACACGATGGACAACCAGATGGTCTATATGCGCTATGCCTACAATACCACCTATGGCAGCGGGGAAGTCTCATATCCCAATCCATCCGCTGGCGGCTGGCAGCTGGTTTACAGCGGTTCGGTGACCTGGAACGGCCCCGGCTGGCAGGAGATCAGTTTAACCACTCCCTTCAGCTACACCTACACCGAAGGGATGGACTGGGGCATAGAAATCATCTGGGAAAACCGGGACGGCTCCAAGGTCGGCGGCCCGCCCTCTTTCCGTGGCACGACCAAGAGCTATAGTTGCGTTTACAAACATCAGGATGCCTCATTCCCCACAACGAGCGGATCGCGTGGCAACTATCACCCCAACATCTGGCTCTCCACCCCGGTTACAGCCGTGCCGCCTCCCGCGATTCTGCCTATTCCCGCTGATCTGGCCACGGATGTGCCAGTCGAAACCAACCTCTCCTGGAGCAGCGGCGGCGGAGCGCCCAATGATTATCTGTTCTCGCTGTGGAAGACCGATCCGGTGGAGGTCATCGAAAGCAACCTCGTGCTAACCACAACCAGCTACGATCCAGCCCAATACCTTGAATATGGCACCAATTATAGCTGGAGAGTGGTGCCCCGCAACGACTTCGGCCCCGCAATCGGTTGCCCCGCCTGGAGCTTCACCACCCTGGCCGATCCTTCCGTCGTCAACTTCCCCTGGACGGAAGGCTTTGACGGAGCAGATTTTCCACCCTCAGATGAATGGATGAGAAGGAGCGGAGAGCTATCAGACCCCGTATCCCTAAATCCAAGCAGTATGTGGAAACAAGATGACTGGCTGAACATTACCGGAACAGGTGACAAAGCTGCCGCCATCAACATCTGGAGCACCATCAACGGCTGGCTGATCTCCCCGCTCCTCCATGTGACCGATCCGGACTTCTACCTCACCTTCGATCTGGCCTGGCTCAAATCCGGCCAGCCACCCACAGGCACTCCGCCCGACCCGTCCGGGTTTGACGACCGCTTTGCCGTGCTGATCGGCGACGGCTTCAGTTGGAGCACCGCCGATATCGTGCGCGAGTGGAACAACACCGATTCTGACTATGTGCTCAACGAAATCAGCCCCAGCGGCGAAAAGGTTGTCATCCCCCTCGCCGGGCATACCGGGCGCATCCGCATCGCCTTCTATGCCGGCTCCACCGTTTCCAATACCAATAACGACTTCATGGTCAACAACATCTATGTCGGCGAGTATCTCCCCAGCCCGCAAATCAGCATCGCCCGCGACCAGGCTGCCGGCACCACGCTGCTATCCTGGGATACAATCGCCGGGGCGGATTCCTATGAAGTCTATCACAGCACCGATCCCTATGGCGTCTGGACCCTGCTGGGCAGCACCACGGGAACCAGCTATCTGGTGGATACTGCTTCCGCCAGAATGTTTTACAGAGTGAAGGCAATCAACGTAGATTAACAAGGCATCGCACATCCCGCGGAAGCGGAAGCCTGACCGCCACCCGGGAATAGATCCTCAGGCACTATATCAGGAAGCCTGGCCATCTCGCGGCTGGGCTTCTTATTTGGCCCTCATTTGCAACCTGGCTTCAAACTGGGGTCTTCCTTAGGTCAACCTTATAATTTATAAGGATGACCCAAGGATGATGGTTTAACCGCCTGTGGCAGCGAATGATAGCGGCATGAAGCAGTTTGCTGAAGGTTCACATCGTAATTGGAGAAAAAGGTTCATATTCCAGACTGTCTGTGGCGGGCAAGATGCTCATCCGCAGATGGATGCGTAAACAAAAAAAAGCCCGGCTACGAGGGTCGGGCTTGTAACTTTATGGGTGATTGCTCAGACTTCCAGGATTTCCTTTTCCTTGCTTTTTTCCACCTCATCGATCTTGTTGATCCATTCGTCGGTGATGTCCTGCACGTCTTTGAGCTGTTTCTTTTCTTCGTCTTCGCTGATCTCTCCGGCCTTTTCCATCTTCTTTAGCTGGTCGTTGGCGTCGCGGCGGATGTTGCGGACTGCCACACGGGCTTCTTCAGCCATCTTTTTGAGGCTTTTGACGATATCCTTGCGCTTGTCCTCGGTGAGAGGCTGGAAGGGCAGGCGGATCACGTTGCCGTCGTTTTCCGGGGTGATGCCCAGATTAGCTGCCAGGATCGCCTTTTCGATATCTGCCAGGGTGGTCTTGTCCCAGGGCTGGATCACGATGGTGCGGGGCTCGGGGATCGAGATGTTGCAAAGCTGCTTCACCGGCGTGGGCTGTCCGTAGTAGTTGATCCGGATGTCGTCCAGAACAGACGCGCTGGCGCGGCCGGTGCGCACCTTGGAATACTGGTGCAGCAGCGATTCGAAGGACTTTTGCATTTTATCGCTGGACGTGTTCTTGATTTCTTCCATGTTTTTCTCTCTTTGCCTTTAAGGCGCTTTAGGGATGGATGTATGACCCGCAGCCGGCGCTGGTGACCGCTTCGCAGAGCGTTCCCGGCTTGCTGACGTTGAAGATCTTGATGGGCAGGCTGTTATCCCGTGCCAGGGCGAAGGCGGTCATATCCATCACACCCAGCTTTTGCTCCAGGCAGTCGTCGTAGCTGGCGGAGCTGATGAGCTTTGCCTTGCTGTCCTTGCGGGGATCGGAGCTGTAAAGGCCGTCCACGTTGGTGCCCTTGAGTACCAGATCCAGCTTGAGCTCGACGGCTCTCAGCACGGCTGCCGTATCGGTGGTGAAATAGGGATTGCCGGTTCCCCCGCTGAGGAAGCAGATCTTACCCGCCGCCAGGGCCAGGGAGGCCTTGCGGGGCGAGTAATGCCTGCAGATGCGATCCAGGTTTTGGCTGGAAAAGACCTCCGAGGGATAGTTTTTGGCATTCAGGATTTCAGACAGATAGAGGGCGTTTTGCACAGTGGCCAGCATGCCGATTTCGTCCAGGGTCACGCGGTTGAGGCTCCGGTTTTTCCAGGTGCCGCCGCGGAAGATGTTTCCCCCGCCCAAGACGATGGCCAGGCTGTAGCCCAGGCGTTTGAGGCTGATGATTTCATCGGTGAGGGTATCGATCACGTCGTCATCATAGCCGAAACCCCGGCTGCCGGCGAGGACTTCGCCGCTCAGCTTGAGCATCACGCTGTGAATCTTTGCGGGCTCGTAGGTCATGTCAGGCTCCCGTGGGGTCTTTATTCTCCGCCCAGGGAATAGCGCACGAAGCGCGCGATCTGGATGTTTTCGCCGGTCTTGGCGATCGCGTCGGTGAGCAGGTCTTTGACGGTGCGCTTGGCTTCGTTCACCAACTCCTGTTCAAGCAGGGAATGCTCGGAGCAGAACTTTTTGATGTTTCCTTCCACGATCTTATCGATCAGTTCGGGTTTTTTGCCTTCGTTGATGGCTTTGTTGCGGGCGATTTCTTTCTCACGCTCGATGATGGCGGGGTCGATGCCCTCGGCGCTGATGGCCAGGGGGCTGGTGGCCGCGATCTGCAGGGCCAGCTCTTCAGCCAGTTGCCTGAACTCGTCGGTGCGGGCCACAAAGTCGCTCTCGCAGTTGAGTTCCAGCATCACGCCGAGCTTGCCGTTGAAATGTATATAGGAAAAGATGATTCCTTCTTTGGTCGCGCGCTGGGCTTTGCCTTCGGCCTTGGAAATACCGCGTTCGCGCAGATACTTGATGGCGGCGTCCATGTCGCCATTGGTTTCCACCAGCGCTTTGCGGCACTCCATCATGCCGGCTGCCGTTCTCTCGCGCAGTTCTTTTACCATGCTTGCGCTAATCTCTGCCATTTTTATCTCCTTGTATTATCAGAATTATAGGTCGGGGAAGGGTTCTGCGGCCCTTCCCCGCAAGATGTTGTTATTGTTCTACGGTGGGTTCTTCGACGGGCTCTTCCGCGGCGGGTTCCTCCGAGGGCGCGGCTGCGAGTTCGGCTTCTTCCATCACTGGCGCGGCGGCTTCCTCGCCCTCTTCCGTTTCGGTGTCGGCGCCTTCGGCGGCGAGGTTCTTGCCTTCGATCACGGCGTTGGACATGATTTCAGAGATCAGGTGGATGGCCCGGGTGGCGTCGTCGTTGGAGGGGATCACGTAATCCACCAGGTCTGGATCGCAGTTGGTATCGACCATGGCGATGATCGGGATTCCCAGGATGCGGGCTTCGTGCACGGCGATCGCTTCGTGGTCGGTGTCCACGATAAAGATGGCTGCCGGGGGGGCGTCCATGTCGCGGATGCCGCCCAG
This sequence comes from Cloacimonetes bacterium UBA4175, assembly GCA_002379855.1. GTDB lineage: Bacteria > Cloacimonadota > Cloacimonadia > Cloacimonadales > Cloacimonadaceae > Syntrophosphaera. The sequence continues at coordinate 8,314 of DFUX01000050.1, forward strand.
CGAGAACTCGATCTTGTCGTGGGTGCGTTTCATCTTTTGCTGTTCCAGCTTGGTGTAGTTGCTGATCGTGCCGTCGGCGACGATATCTTCGTAATACTTCATTTTTTCTATGCTTTGGCGGATGGTGGCCATGTTGGTGAGCATGCCGCCATACCAGCGCTGATTAACGTAGAACACGCCGGCTTTTTCGGCGCTTTCCTTGATCGCTGCCTGGGCTTGTTTTTTGGTGCCCACAAAGAGGATATACTCCTGCCGGTTGGCAACTTCTTTGACAAACTGATAGGCCTCATTGATCGCGTCCACGGTCTGTTTGAGATCAATGATATGGATGCCATTGCGTTTGATGAAGATATACTTCTTCATCTTGGGATTCCATTTGTAGGTCTGATGACCAAAATGGACGCCAGCTTCGAGCAATTGTTTCATCGAAACTACGGACATTATTTCTCCTTAAGTAGATACGGTTAGATTTCCCCAGCGGGATATACGCAATTCAGGGAAGCTTTCTTCCCACCGCCTCGCAACTCCCGTTGAGGTTTTTTCTTGGTTGATTGGTTGCTTTCTCATCGTCATCCGGGGAGGCGCGGATGCCTCCCCAAAACCCAGAGGATTAACGTTTGGAGAACTGGAATCTCTTTCTGGCTTTCGGTCTTCCGCTCTTTTTACGCTCCACCATGCGGGAGTCGCGGGTGAGGAAGCCACGGGCTTTGAGGGTGGGTTTCAGGTTTTCGTCATACTCCAGCAACGCGCGGGCAATGCCATGCCGGATAGCGCCGGCCTGACCGCTCAGTCCGCCGCCGGAAACGTTGACATAGACGTCGAAGTTCTCGCTCAGTCCAAGCTCCTGCAAGGGCTGCTCGACCACCATTTCCAGGGTCTCGCGCTGCAGGTATTTCTTCATCTGAACCTTGTTGATGATGCGCTTTCCGGTGCCCGGGGCGATCCGGACGCGGGCCACGGCATTTTTCCTTCTGCCAACGGCATCGTAAGTTTGCATACTTTTAATTCTCCTTGAGCTTGAGTTCAATCGGCTTTTGGGCGGCATGGGGATGCTCGCTGCCGGCATAGACTTTGAGTTTTTTGAACATCGCGTCGCCCAGCACGGTTTTGGGCATCATGCCGCGGACGGCGTGTTCGATGATCTGGGTGGGATGCTTTTCCAGCATCCTTTGATACGGGATTTCCTTGAGACCGCTGGGGTAGCCGCTGAAGGTCTTATAGGTCTTCTGCAGGCTTTTCAAGCCGGTTACGCGCACTTTTTCGGCATTGATGACCACGACGAAGTCGCCGGTGTCGATGTTGCGCACGTAATAGGGCTTGTTCTTTCCACAGAGTATGGATGCGATCTTTGTGGAAAGACGTCCCAAAGGCAAACCCGTGGCATCAATGACATACCAATCGCGATGGATGTCACTGGGGCTCGGTGTAAGGGTTTTCATCGATTCTCCTTTACAGATTTTTCTTCAGATCGCCAGAATTTTTCAACTGGCTGCAGTGTCAAGTATTTAGTTTTGGGGCTTTCCGGCACGCGGGGCGGATTTTGCCGTCAGATTCGTGTGGAAAGGGGCTTCAGAAACAGAATCTGCTATATTCGTGCTCTTCCCGCGGCAGGATGACGGCCTCCAGGCCCTGGCTCCGCAACTGCTTCTGCAGATAGCCCAGCACGGGATACTCCGTGTGGAAATGCCCGGCGTCGATGAGAGGGATGCGGGAGTCCAGCAGGCTGTGATAGCTCAAATCCCCGCTGATGAAGAGTTCCGCCTGGCGTTGCGCGTCGTTCAGGAGCGACCCCCCGGAACCGCCGCAGATGGCCACCGTTCCCACCGGGGCTGCCAGGTCAAGACCCGCAGTCCAGATGCGGGGCGCGGGGCAGTCCAGTTTATCTGAGACCAGCTCGCGGATTTCGCCCAGGCTGAGGCGGGGAACAAATTCGCCCAGCAGACCCAGCCCGTAGGCGGGATTGGCGTTGGCAACCGGGAAGTGGTAAAGCGCGGGGGTCTCATAGGGATGCGCGGCGCGGATGGCTTGCAGCACTTGGGGCAGGCAGAGGCTATCCGCCATGAACTCCAGTTCGACCTCTTCCACCCGGCTGAGGCCCTGCGCGTCCGGCTGTTCGAGCTGGGGGCGTGCCCCTTGTCCCGGCAGGAAGGTGCCCGTTATGGGATGGCGGGTGGAACAGGAGCCGTAGTTGCCGATCCTTCCCGCTCCCGCTGCGAAGGCAGCCCGCGCCACGTCCTCGGCTTTGGCGGGGGGCACGGTCACCGAGATGTGCTGCCACCGGTTTCCCGTTTCCAGGCTGAGCCTGCCCGTTACCTGCAGCCCAAGGGCGTCCGCCAGGGCATGGTTGACTCCGTAGGGCGCCACATCCAGGTTGGTATGCAGGCAGATCACGGCGATTCCACGCGCGGCAAGCTTTAGCAGCAGGGGATCGGTGAGGCTCTTGAGGGGGCGGAAGATCAGGGGATGGTGGGAGACGATCAGGTCGCAGCCGCGCTCAATGGCTTTATCCACCGCGGTCGGGGTCACATCCAGGGTCACCAGGGCTTTGTTCACCGTGGCGGCACGGTCGCCCAGCAGCAGGCCCACATTATCCCAGTCCAGGGCCAGGGCCAGCGGGGCGAAGGTCTCGATATGGTTCAGCAGGTCTTTGATCAGCATGGTTCCTCACTCGGTAAAAGATATGGACAAGATGGGAAACGGGGCGGCTGAAGTCAAGCGGAATATTCGCAGGCTCCAGTTCAGCCCGGATAAGGGAATAAGCTGGAAAACGCCGGAGGTAAGCATGTTTAAACCCGATTATGTCCGGTAAAATTCCCTGTGTCAAAAGCGGGCGAGGCAGATATTCCTTGACAAGAAGTCATTGCGGGGTTATATTGAACAAAAACCTACTGGAGGTAGTTACATGAGAAAAATAGTTCTTATTCTTCTGGCAGTATTCGCGGTTGGAGCGCTGAGCGCTTTCAACCAGGGAACCATCAATCCAGGTGGCTATGTGGCCATTTCCTCAGTAAAATACGATTCTGATGACGATGCCACGACAGGCATCGTAATTGCCCCCCAAATCGGCTATTTCGTGATCGACAACCTGTCAGCGGATTTAATGCTGAGCCTTGGCATGGATTCACAATCCGGTGATTATGCCGGCGAGGATTACAAAGACAGCTCCACCAGCCTGGGTATCGGCCTTGGCGCCAGGTATTTCTTCCTTAACTTCTACGGCGGCCTGGGTTTCAATTATGAATCCTATAGCAATAAAGAAGAAATGGGTAATCTCGAAGAAAAGTACAGCTCTTCCGCCATGTACATCACACCCAAAATCGGCTATGTGCTGCCTCTGGCAAGTAATGTGTATGCCGATCTTGGCCTGAACTACAGAATGGGCATTGGCAAGGTCAAGGGCACCAGTGAAATAGCCGGCGTTGACTCCGATTGGGATTATGACAACGAGTACAGCAAACTGCAATTTAGGGCAGGTTTACAGATCTTCTTCCCCAGCAAATAAACCCATAGTAATTTATCAATAAGCCCGGACATCGCTCCGGGCTTTTGCTTTGGCACTTTCAAGCGGAGCGGATACATACGCGCCCGGGGGTCGGTGTGTTCCACCCCGGTTTGCCCTCGCGCGCGCGAGGCAGCCAAGCAGGTGTCTTCCTTAGGTCATCCTTATAATTTATAAGGATGACCTAAGGATGATGGCACCAAACGCTGTAGCAGCAAGGGACGGCACTATGAAGGAATATCGGAAAGGTAAGCGTGTTATTCTGTCTGGAGCAAGTATGGCGGGAAGTGGTTAAGCCTGAATCAGAGCGGGAAAGACGGCAAATTCCCCCATACCCGGGATGCCCTGATTTCCGGATAAGTAACAAAAAAAAGGGTGCCTCGTCAAAGGCACCCCTCAAGTTGGCCGATTAGAAACGATAGCCCAGCAGCAGTTTCATATTGCTGTAAAAGGTTTCGTCCATATTCTTGTCATCGAACACAGGGGTTATGCTATTATCGAGCCTCATCTCAAACAGTAAATCGTTGTAGCTGATGCCAACGTTGACCTGATACCCGATCAGGAACTTTGATAACTCGTCATCATCATATTCGCCGTCGTCGTCGGGCAAATGTTTGTTATCCATATACCAATGGGAATAAACTGGCATGCCCAGAGACGCTCCGCCTCCCACATAAGGTATGATTTTGCTTTTTGGGAGTGGAATGTTGAAAATGATTGATACCGGAAGCTGGGCTACAAACATGCTGTGAGTCATGGTCGTGACATCTTTTAATTCGATTTTCGATCCGTTCATGCTCAAAGCGAGCTCCCCGCGGAGGTCAAATACCTTGGATAGCGGTATTGTTCCGATGATGCCCACATGGGCTCCCATCTTGTTATTCACGTCGAAACCAGAGTCTTCGAGGTCTTCCATGTCTTCCCCGCTGAAATTGGCAAGATTCAGGCCGCCAATCAGCGCGCCCTTTGACTGGGCCTGGAGCCCGGCGAACAGTAACAGCGCGAACACTATCAAGAGGCTAACTTTAGTCTTCATTGTTGTCTCCTTTTCTTATATGTAAGCCAATAGTAATAAGATTGACGTAGCCAAAAATTGCATTTCAGCAAACTGTCAATAACAATTTGAGCTTTTGGTGGTCTATGTTTTTTATATTTGAAAGGACGGCCAAAAAAAGCGCCAAGCTGAGTTGGCGCTCTATTGTTTGGCTTGGAAGCCTGGATCGACGCATGTTCAGCGGCCGAAAAGGTATCCCAGGTTTAACATGAAGCCACGATTGTAAACATATTCATCGTCATCGTCGGCATCTTCGAAGATGTTGCTGAGGCCATAGTTGTAGCGCAGGCCGACCATGATGTTTTCCCTCAGGATGGCATCGACGCCGAGGTTTAGTCCCAGCTCGAGGGAGTTCATTTCGTCCTTGAAGTCATTGGTATAGTCATAATCGCCGTCTTCGTCGCTTTCGTAGCTGTATTTCTCCTTAGCTCCAACAAGCAGGGCCAGGCTGGGGCCGAGGTAGGGTTGAAGTTTGAATCCCTGCAAATTCGCATTATATTTGATCAACACAGGTACTTCCAGATAGCTCAGGTTAGCCTTATAGGAAAATTCCCACTCACCTTATATGACAGGCGGATAATCCCTCCGGAAGCATACGGAGCCGCGCTTCCAGCCGCTTTGTTTCTTTATTTGCTTGACACCTGCGGCATTTGGCGATTTTGGGTTATGTTCTTGCGAATATTTATTCTTGAGCCCGCTTTGAGGGTGGAGAATGAGGAAGATTATGGAGATCAAAAAAACTTACGAAGCAAAGCAGATCGAACAGAAATGGTATAAGTTCTGGGAAGAGGGCGGCTATTTCAAGCCCGCGGGCGATCCCGCCAAAGCGCCCTTCACCGTGCTTATCCCGCCGCCCAATGTGACCGGCATCCTGCATATGGGACACGTGCTCAACAACACCCTGCAGGATGTGGTGGTGCGCTTTCACCGCATGCTCGGCGAGCCCACCCTGTGGCTGCCCGGCGTTGACCATGCCGGCATCGCCACCCAGAACGTGGTGGAAAAAGAACTGGCCAAGGAAGGCAAAAACCGCCACCAGATCGGCCGCGAAGCAATGGTGGAACTGATCTGGAAATGGAAACAGGAAAAGGGCGACCGCATCATCAGCCAGCTTAAACTGCTTGGCGCGTCCTGCGATTGGGACCGCCTGCGCTTCACGATGGATGAAATGCTCTCCCGCGCGGTCAAAGAGGTCTTCGTCTCCCTCTACAATGATGGTCTTATCTACAAAGGAAAATACATTATCAACTGGTGCCCGCGCTGCGTGACCGCTTTGGCAAACGACGAAGTGGAACACGCCGATGAGTCGGGCAACCTCTGGCACATCCGCTATCCCTTTGCCGACGGCGAGGGATACCTGATCGTCGCCACCACCCGCCCGGAAACCATGCTGGGCGACACCGCTGTGGCCGTGAATCCCAAAGACGAGCGCTACACAGCCATCGTCGGCCGCCAGATCGCCCTGCCCCTCACGGACAGGACGATTCCCGTGATCGCCGATGATTACGTTGATCTGGAGTTCGGCACCGGCTGCGTGAAGGTGACTCCCGCCCACGATCCCAACGACTTTGAGATCGGACGCCGCCACGACCTGCCCCAAATCCTGGTGATGGACGAGCATGGCGTGATGAACGCGGAGGCCGGAGCGGATTTTGACGGCATGGACCGCTACGCCTGCCGCGCCAAGGTGGTGGAACTGCTGCAAGAGCAGGGCTTGCTGGAAAAGATCGACAAGCACGAGCACGCCGTGGGACACTGCTACCGCTGCAATACGGTGATCGAGCCTTACCTTTCCGACCAGTGGTTTGTGAAGATGAAGCCCCTCTCCGAGCGCGCCATCGAGGTCGTGGAAAGCGGCGAAGTGCGCTTCCAGCCCGAACGCTGGACCAAGGTCTATATGCACTGGATGAACAACATCCGCGACTGGTGCATCTCCCGCCAAATCTGGTGGGGACACCGCATCCCCGCCTATTACTGCGAGGACTGCGGACAGATGATGGTGGCAGCGGAAAAACCCGCGCGCTGCACCGCCTGCCAAAGCAGCCAGTTGCGCCAGGACGAAGACGTGCTGGACACCTGGTTTTCCAGTTGGCTGTGGCCTTTCTCGACCCTCGGCTGGCCGGAGGAAACCGATGACCTGCAACGCTTTCTGCCCACGCAGGTGCTGATCACCGCTCCGGAAATCATCTACCTCTGGGTGGCGCGCATGATCATGAGCACCCTGCACTTCAGGGGCGTCATCCCCTTCGACACCGTGTTGCTGCATGGCACCGTGCGTGACGACCTGGGGCGCAAGATGAGCAAATCGCTCGGCAACTCACCCGATCCCATCGACATCATCGACAAGGTGGGAGCAGACGCCCTCCGCTTTTCCATGGTCTTCGGAACGCCCAAGGGTGCGGATGTCATCTACTCCGACTCCATCCTGGAAACCGGACGCAACTTTGCCAACAAGATATGGAACGCCTTCCGCTTCATAATGATGAACCTGCCCGAGGGCTACGTTCCCCTGCGCAAGGAAGAGCTCCGGCTCGAACTGGCAGACCGCTGGATCTACAGCCGCCTCAACGAGACCGCCAGAGACGCCGCGGAACACTATGCAAACCTGCGCCTCAACGACGCCGGGCAAAGCGTGTTCCAGTTCATCTGGGACGAATTCTGCTCCTGGTATATCGAGCTTTCCAAAGACCGACTGCAGAGCGATGACCCCGCCATCCGCGGCACCGCGCTGTATATCCTGCTGGATGTGATGCAGACCTCGATGCGCCTGCTGCATCCCATCATGCCCTTCATCACCGAGGAAATCTGGCAGAGCATCCGCTCCATATTCCCGCAGCCGGAGGAAGCCCTCATCGTGGCGGCCTTCCCGGCTTGTGACACCAGCGCCATCGACCCGGAGATCGCGGACGATATGGCCTTCATGCAGGAAGCCATCTCCGCGGTGCGCAACCTGCGCAAACAACTCAACCTCAACCCCGGAGCCCGCGTCAACCTCGCCATCCGCGTGGCGGAAGACCGCCAGAAAGAACTTTTCGCGCGCTATGCCGCCTACTTCGCCAAACTCGCCAAGGTGGACGACCTGGATGTGGCGCGCGACCTTGCCAAGCCCCCGGCCTCGATTGCCGCCGTGGTGCGCAACGTGGAAATCTTCCTGCCCCTCAAGGGATTGGTGGACTTCGACGCCGAACGCGCCCGCCTCGCAAAGCAGATCGAAAAACTGGAAAAAGAACTGGCAGGCATCAACGCCAAGCTCAACAACCAGAACTTCCTGAACAACGCCAAAGCCGAGGTGGTGGAAAACGAACGCCAGCGCCTGGCGGAAACCGGCACAAAACTGTCCTTGACAAAAGACCTGCTTGCAGATTTAAAGTAACAAGATATTTGCCTTGAGTGGGGCTATAGCTCAGTTGGGAGAGCGGAACGTTCGCAATGTTCAGGCCAGGGGTTCGAATCCCCTTAGCTCCACCACTCCTTTTCCCGCCCTGCCACAGGGCGGTTTCTTTTTGCCTGTCAGTTTTGGCGGGCAGGAAGGTCGATTGATGTCCGGGCTGATTGGGGTGGTCTGTTTTTGGATCGAGTGTTCATTTGAGGCTTGAAAAGACTGGATCCCGGGTCAAGCAGCTTGCCCGGGATGACACAGTATATAGTCTGATGGGTCTGTTTCGGGTCTGGTAGCTGATCCTATACGGCGCTTCAGCGAGCGCAGATACAGTTGAGGCGGTCGCTAAACCGCCTCGTATTACTATTTCATTCTTTTACTTTCCAATATGTCCGCGCAGATCCTTTTATCCGCGTTCTATCTCACCGCCATCAGCTTCCCAGGATACCAAGCAGCACTCCCGCTGCCACGGCTGAGCCCACCACGCCCGCCACATTGGGCGCCATGGCGTGCATCAGCAGGTAGTTGGTGCGATCGTAGCGCTGCCCCATCACCTGGGAAACCCTGGCACTGGCAGGAACCGCGGAAACCCCGGCGCTGCCGATGAGGGGATTGATCTTGTCCTTGACAAACAGGTTCATGAATTTGGCGAAAAGCACTCCGCTGGCAGTGGCGATGGAGAAGGACAGGGCGCCCAAAAAGAAGATGCCGAGCGACCGCGGGGTGAGGAAAACGTCCGCGGTGGTCTTGGCGCCCACGGTGAAGCCCACCAGCACGGTCACGATGTCGATCAGCGAGGTGCGGGCGGTAACAGCCAGGCGTTCGGTGACGCCGCTTTCCTTGATCAGATTGCCCAGGAAGAGCATCGCCAGCAGCACCACTCCGCCGGGAGCGATCAGGGAAGTGACCAGGAAGGCGATGATGGGGAAGAAGATGCGTTCCTTTTGGGTCACCTGTCGCGCGGGTTTCATGCGGATGAGGCGTTCTTTTTTGGTGGTGAGCAGTCGCATGATAGGCGGCTGGATCACGGGCACCAAAGACATGTAGGAATAGGCAGCCAAAGCGATGGGGCCCAGCAGATGGGGAGCCAGTTTGGAAGCCAGGAAGATGGAGGTGGGGCCATCCGCGCCGCCTATGATGCCGATCGAAGCGGCTTCCATCACGTCAAAACCGATCAGCAGCGCTCCGATGAAGGTGCCGAAGATGCCAATCTGCGCAGCCGCGCCCAGCAGGATCAGCTTGGGGTTGGCGATCAGGGTGGAAAAGTCCGTCATCGCCCCGATTCCAAGGAAGATGAGGGACGGATAGATGCCGGTTCCCACTCCAAAATAGAGATAGTTGAGCACCGAGCCTTCGCTCACGACGCCCAGTCCCTGCTCGAGCATGCCGGGGATGTTTCCCACCACGATGCCAAAGCCGATGGGTACCAGCAGCAGGGGTTCAAAGCCTTTCACAATGGCAAGAAAGATGAATATCGCGCCCGCCAGGATCATCAGGACATTTCCCCACGTTACGCTTACAAAGCCGGTTGTGTTCAGAATTTGTAGAAGTTCTTCCATGCCTTAGTTCTCCAACTCGATGAGGGGATCGCCTTCCTGCACGCTGTCGCCTTTGCGCACGTGAATCTTGCGCACCCTGCCAACCAGGTTGCTGTGGATTTCGCTTTCCATCTTCATGGCTTCCAGCACGAGGACGTTATCGCCGACGGCTACCTTGTCTCCCACCTTCACTTCATATTTTACAAACATACCGGGCATGGGAGCGGTGACGGGTGTGCCTTCACCTGTGGCAGCGGCCGGAGCTGCGGTTGGGGCAGGTGCGGGTGAAGAAGCGGGTGCAGGGGCAGGAGCCGGACTGGCTGCCGGTGCAGGCGCAGGCCTGGGAGCAGCAGCTGCGGGTGCACGGTGCACGACGGTAGGTGTGCCGCCCTTTTCGCTCACTTCCACCAGGAAGTATTCATCACCGATGAAGATGTCGAAGCTGCGCACGTCTGCCGGCTTTTCGGGTGCAGGAGTGCTGGGTTTTTCCACCAGCAAGCCTGCTTTCGCCTTTTTGACCAATTCTTCCTGGGCTTTCACTTCTTCCAGGGTGATGGCTTTCATCTCATCCGGCATGGGCTCGAGGCCGTGTTTGATGCGCAGATACTTCTTGCCGGTGAGGTTGTAGATGGCCACGATCAGCTCATCATCGATGTCTTTGGCCAAGCCTTTGGTCTCTTCCTTGATCTGCGGCATGGCATCGGGGATCACGTCGCCGGGACGTGTGGTGATGGGCTTTTCGCCTTTGGGATAGCCTTTGAGCGCCTTCTTTTGCACGTCTTTATTGATGGGCAAAGTGGTCTTGCCATAGAGGCCGTAGCAGAGGTCTTTCACCTGTTCGGTGATGCGGGTATAGCGCTCGCCGCCGGTATCGAAGAGGGCGTTGTTCACAGCCTGGATACCCACAATCTGGCTGGTGGGAGTCACAAGCGGAATCTGGCCCAAGTCCTTGCGCACTTTGGGGATCTCGGCAAACACATCCTCCAGCCTGTCCAGCGCATCCATCTGGCGCAGCTGGTTTACCAGGTTGGAGATCATGCCGCCGGGCGTCTGGTGAATGATGACGTCTGTATCTATGATGCCATACTTGGTGGTATTGGCAAACTGCATATATTTGGGGATGTCCTTTTCCATCTCTTTGGAGATTTTATTGAGCAGGCGGATGTCGAATCCGGTGTCTCTATTGGTGCCCAAAAGCGTGATCACCAAAGGCTCGATGGCAGGATGCGAGGTGCGGTAGGCATAGGGGCCCACGCAGGTGTCTATGATGTCCACGCCTGCTTCCACGGCTTTGAGCAGCGAGAGGTCTCCCATGCCGCTGGTGAAGTGTGTGTGCAGGTGGACGGGGACTTTGATGTCTTCTTTGAGTGCTTTGATCAGGTTGTAAGCATCGTAGGGCGACACAAGGCCGGCCATGTCTTTGATGCATACGGTGTCTGCACCCATCTTTTCGAGCTGCTTGGCTTTGTCTACAAAGTATTGGATGTTGTAGATATCTCCGCCCATGCGTTGTTCGGTGAGGCTGTAGCAGATGGAGCCCTGGAAGTGTTTGCCGTTCTTTTTGATCACTTCGACTGCTGTCTGGAAGTTTCTAAAGTCGTTCAGCGCATCAAAGACTCTGAAGATGTCTATGCCGTTATCACAGGCGCGCTGGACGAAGGCTCTCACCACGTCGTCTGCATAGTTTTGATAGCCCACCAGGTTCTGGCCTCTCAGCAGCATGGAGAAAGGCGTCTTGGTCATGTATTTCTTGAGGGTGCGGATGCGCTCCCAGGGGTCTTCGCCCAGATAGCGGTGCATGGTGTCAAATGTGGCTCCACCCCACACTTCCATGCTGTA
>DFUX01000049.1 GCA_002379855.1 Cloacimonetes bacterium UBA4175
ATGACCTAAGGATGATGGCTCCAAAGCCAGTAGCAGCAAGGGAGGGCGCTATGAAGGATATTGCAGAATGTATAGGTTTATTTATGAGATTGTCAAACAAATGATGCCTGTTGTATTTGGACAGGATGCTTGTTTGGGGGCACCTTTTCGCCTTTCATGCTCTTTTAATTCGTGTTAATTCGCGCAATTCGTGGATGAAAAATATAAAAAGACTGGAGGCGCAGTTTGGGTTGGGGAGATTCTGAGCGCAGGAATACCCGAAAGCGCTGGTATCAAGATAGTGATTGACTAAATAGCGGTTTCTTGGAACTGTCACATCGGAGCACAACTCCTCAATGAACGAGTTTTTGAACAAATTGCGTAACTACAAGCAGGGGCTGAACCTGCGAATAATGGTCCGTGCAGTGGTCCTGGCCTTGCTGTGCCTGGCGGCGGGTATCCATCTTTACTATCTGGCCTGGCTGAACCTGGCGCCGGAGTCGAGGGTGCTCTTCTATCTGAATCTCTGTGTGCGCGTGTCTTTGGCGCTATTGCTCATATATATCTTCCTCAAGGCATCGCGCGGGTTTTACACGGAACTGAGCGCCGCCCGCTGGCTGGACAGGCAGGTGGACCACGGCGACGACCTGTATCAGAATCTCTTTGAGCTCAGGCAGCAGAAAACCGCAGAGCCAGTGCTGGACGTGTTGGCGGGTAAAGCCAGCCAGCGCCTGGGTAGGGAATCATACCGTCTGCCGCGCCCGTTTGAAGCCGGCGAGGGCTGGCTGCTGCTCTTCGTCCTGCTTGGCATCGGCAGCGTGTGGGCGCTCACCTGGAACGATTTCCACTATGCTTTGAGGCAGTTTTATACCAACAAAGCCGCAACAGTGAACTACAAAAGCACCATCGAGGTTAGCCCGGGCAACGCCACGGTGGGTAAAAACCAGCAGCTCACGATCCGGGTGGTGGATGCGGATACGCGCCTCAAACACAGGCTTTTTTACCGTTGGGACAGCCAGTGGCGCGAACTTGGGATGAGCGGCGAGAGCTACAGTTTCGATTCCGTCCAGAATTCCTTTGAATACTACATCCAGAACGAGGCGGCAAAATCCGCGCTGTATAAGGTGGTGTGCCTGGATGAGCCTTTTGCCAAAAGCTGGGAGGTGCACTACAAATATCCCGCCTATACAGGCCTGGGTAGCGCCATCGACAGCCTTAGCTATGGCAATATCGAGGCTTTCAAGCACAGCGAGGCCATCCTCTCCATCTCCACCAATATCCCGGTAAAACAGGCGGTGATGAAGTTCGGGGATGGAACGGAAAAGCAGATGCAGAGAATTGGCGAGAGCGAGTTCAGCGTCCGGCTGACCGTGACCGAGCCCCAGACCTGGTATCTGGAACTGACCGACGAGTTGGGACGCAAATCCGCCCCGGAACAGAAGACGATCAGCGTGACCCCCGATCTGCCGCCGCAGGTGCGCATCCTCTTTCCGGGGGAAGATGTGACCCTGGATCAGAGCCAGCGCCTGCCTCTGATCATCTCCGCGGACGACGATTTCGGCCTGCGCAACCTCACCCTGCACTGGCAACTGAACAACAACGAGCCGCAATCCGCAAGCATCCGCTCCGTGATCACTTCCAAGCTGCTGAACCTGGATTACAGCTTCGACCTCTCGCCCCTGGGGATGTTGCCCGGCGATGTTGTGACCTACTGGGCCCAGGTGCAGGACAACTCTCCGGAACGGCAAAGCGCGCAGAGCGCAAGGTATAAAGCTCGCTTCCCTTCCATCGAGGAAATCTACCGCGAGATAGAACGGCAGGAGAGCATGAAGACGGGCGAACTGCAAAGCGCGCTGGAGGAATCGCGCCAGCTTCAAAAAGACTTTGAGCAAAAGCGCCGTGAACTGCTGAAAGACAAGGATCCCAAATGGGAAGACAAAAAAGAGCTGGAAAAGATCCTGCAGGATCAGGAAAAGCTGAGCGAGCAGGTGGATCAGGTGGCGGACGACTTTCAGGACATGATCAACAAGCTGCAGCGCAACGAAGCGCTATCCAGGGAAACGATCGCCAAGATGCAAAAGATCCAGGAACTGATGGAGGAGATCAGCAACGACGAACTGCGCAAGGCAATGGAACGCTTTGGCGAGGCGCTGCAAAAGATGGATCCCAGGGAACTCAGGAAGGCCATGGAAAACTTCAAGTTTTCGATGGAGGATTTTAGCAAAAAGATAGACCAGACCTTGCAACTGCTGGAAAGCATCAAGCAGGAACAGGCGATGGAAAAGGCCCTGGAGCTGGCCAAAGAGATGGAGCAGATGCAGGCAGCCTTGAAAGAAAAGACCGATTCCTCGCGCCAGGACAGCCAGCAACTGGCTCAGGAACAGGAAAAGATAGGGGAGATGCTCAAGAATCTGGAGCAACAGCTTGAAAAGACCAAGGAACTGCTGGATCCCGCAAAGGACAAACAAATGGGGCAGGAACTGAGCGAACTGCAGGAGCAGATGAAAAACAGCCAGATGCAACAGCAAATCCAGCAGAGCGCTTCCCAACTGAAACAAAACCAGCGCCAGGCTTCCAGCCAGACCCAGGCGGAGCTGCTGCAAAAAATGCGCCGCTTCACGCTAAGGCTGGGGGAGATGAAAAACTCCATGGGCGGAGGAAGCCAGCAGGAAGTGATGACCGCGATGCAAAACGCTATCCGGGAACTGCTCATCTTCTCCAAAAAGCATGAGGAACTGCGCTCGCGCCTGGGCCCCGATCCCTATGTGATAGTTCCTGACCTGATCTCGCAATATGAAGGTGTTCAGATATCGCTCAACCGGCTGTTCAGCAAGCCGCAGGTCAGCCTCTTTGTCCCGCCCAAGTTCTATATCGACCTCACGGACACAAACAAAGCCTACCGGGAGGTGTTTGTGAACGTGAATGAGACCATGTATGGCAAAATCCCGCCCCAGATGGAGCTGATCCAGCGCGGGTTGAATCTGATGGTCTATGACCTGATGCAGGCGCTGAACAACCCTTCGGCTGGCTCCGGGGGAGGAAGCGGGATGCAGTCGCTGCTGCAAACCCTTGACCAGATGGGACAGCAGCAGATGGCGATGACCATGCTCACCGAACAACTGATGATGCAGATGCAGCAGCAGGGGGGAGGGATGGACGCCGCCATGCAGCAACAAATCCAAAAGCTGGCTTCCGACCAGCAACGCTTGGCGGACAACCTGAAACGCGCCCTGCAAAACGACCCCGCCGCCCAGAAACAGGGTAATGCCATCAAAAAGATCATCGACGAAGCGGAGGCGGTATCGCGCCAGCTCCGCTCCAACCAGCTTTCCCAAGACCTGCTTGAGAAGCAGGAAAATATCGTTTCCCGCCTGCTGGATGCCCAGCGTTCCATCAATAAAAGGGAATTCACGGAAAAACGCAAGGGTGAGGCGGCGGATCCCAGCCTGCGCCAGGCCGAAAGCGCGGAAGACTTTGACAACCTGCGCCGCAAAGCCATGCTGGATGACGCTTACCGCCTTTTCCCGCCTGCCTATCAGCAGGTGATCCTCAAATACCTGAAGCTGCTCAATGAATAGCAAAGCCTGCCTCTTTCTGCTTTTCTCGGCCTTCCTGCTGCTGGTGTCAAGCCCGGCATGGGGGCAATACAACGAGCGGGAAATCCTCACCCAGCAAGCCTACGCGCAGCTTGGGGCACGCCAGTTCGCGGAGGCGGAGAAGATCTTCCTGCAGATTCTGGAGAAGTATCCCAACGATACCAACAGCGTTTTGCAACTGATGAACGTCTATTTTCAAACCTCACAGTTGGACAAGGCGGAGGAGCTGCTCAAACGCTACCGGCGGTCTCTGCCCGAGAATCAGGCTACCGAGCAGGAAATCCAACTGCTGATCATGCGGGGCAAGCCGGAACAAGCCTGGAATCTGAGCCAGGCCTATCTGCAAAGGCAAAACTACGGCGAGGGCAACTATCGGCTGCTGGCGTCCTTTTTTGAACGCAGGGGATTCTTTGAACAAGTCCTGCGCCTCTACCGGGATGCGAGGAAACAACTGGGCAAACCCGATCTTTTCCGCCTGGAGATGGCAAACAGCGCGCTCAATTTCCGCCAGTTCGATGTTGCGGTGAGTGAGTATCTCACCTGGCTGGAGCAGAATCCGCCCAACCTCTATTTTGTAAACAACCAGTGCAAGACCATCATCAAAGAGGATCCCTCCATGCTCCGGGTGATCGGCAACCACGTGCGCAGCAGGGACAGCGAGGTGCTCAGGGAACTCTATGCCAACATCCTGGTCTCCCAGCAGGAGTATCTGCAGGCGCTGGAAATCTACAAGCAACTCCCTCTGGATAAGCTGACCCGCTTTGCTAACGAACAGTTTACTGCGCAAAACGACAGGATAGCCCTGCCTGCCTTTGAGTATCTGGCCAGCCTGGACGGGGAGGCCTTCGACCGGAACGAATACAAGCTGCGCCAGGCCCAGATCCAGTTTCGCAATGGAAACTATGGCAGTTCAGCACAAATCCTGCTCCAGATAAGCGCGGAACCCCAGATGCGCGAGCGGCAAAACCTCTTCCGCAAGGGTGTGAACCTGGCCACCCGGAAACTGCTCGCGGAGACAGCCCTGGCCACTGCCAAGGATATCCCCGCGGCATTGGACTGGTATGGTGATGCCAGACAGTTTTGCAACAACAACTTTGACCTGCAGGATGTGGATTTAGCGGTGGTTCGGCTGCTGATCATTCAACAGGATTATGACCGAGCCAGGCAGAAGCTGCTGCAGGTGAGGGAGCCCAGGCACGGCGAGACCAGGGACTATCTGCTTTTCACCCTGGAACTGATGCGGGGAAATACCGAACTGGCTGATAGCCTGATGAACAACTATCTGATCGCGCATCCGGCAGGTGCCTTTGCCAATGACGCCATCTATCAGATGATGCTGGTGTTGGGATTGCAAGAAACGGATAAGGAAAGCTTTTTTGGCGCCAACCGTCTGATGATGCTCCGCGATCCCGCCGCTATCGACAGCCTGCAGAGCGTGTTTTTACGCAACGGAGATGAGGAACTGCTCATCCTGGCCAGTGAGTGGGCTATCCTTCTGGCCCGGCAGGACAAGGCCAAAACCCTATTGGAGCACGAGTGGCAGGACGAGGTCTGCGCCGAATACGCTGCTCTGCTCAAGCTGGTGCTCACCACCGACGGCGAAAGTGAGCAGCTCATGGCCAGAGATTTCCTGAAAAACAACCCGGATAGCATCTTTGCCCCCAAGTTCAGGCAGAGCCTGAGCCGCATGAACTATTCCCGGCCGGACTATTGATAAAGGTCAATCCGCCCTTTGCGGGCAACGCCTGTTTCGCGAATGGCAGGGTGTTCCATAAACCGCCGTCAGAAAGGTTGACATATTTGGCCAGCTCACAAACTGGCGCCACTAAAAAACACAAAGGACATGCCCATGTATAGAGAGCCGTATCACTTTAATGTGAGCCGCTATATTGATCCGCAGCGTTTTGCCCGGATCAGGGATTTTGCCCGGGGTCTGGATTGCCCCATCCTGATCATCGACCTGGATGTCATCAAAAACAAGTATCTGGAATTGCAACAGAGCATGCCACTGGCTTCCATCTACTATGCAGTGAAGGCCAACCCCAACGACGAGGTACTCCGCCTTCTGCACGCTTTGGGATCAAACTTCGATGTGGCGTCTGTGTACGAATTGCGCCAGCTTCAGCGCTTGGGAGTGGAGCCGGAGAGGATGAGCTATGGCAACACCATCAAGAAAGCCAAGGACATTAAATACTTTTTTGAGCAGGGCATCAGGAAGTTTGTGACCGACAGCGAGCACGATCTGGAAGCCATCGCGCAAAACGCTCCCGGCTCGCAGGTCTATTTTCGCATCCTCACCGAGGGAACAGGAGCGGACTGGCCTCTTTCTCGCAAATTCGGCGCTCACCCGGATATGATCTACAGACTGATCCTCAAAGCGGCGGAATCCAACCTCGACCCTTGGGGCATCTCCTTCCATGTAGGTTCGCAGCAGCGCGACATTGGGCAGTGGGACGATGCCATCGCACGCTGCAAATATCTCTTCGACGCGGTTGCGGAGGAAGGGGTGGAGCTCAAGATGATCAACATCGGCGGCGGCTATCCCGCCAGCTATGTGGATCCCACCTTTTCCGTGCAGGAATACAGCGATGAGATCGTGCGCTTCATCCAGGAAGACTTTGGCGACCACATGCCTCAGATCAATATGGAGCCGGGACGCTCCCTGGTGGCGGATGCCGGCATCATCGTTTCCGAGATCATCAATATCACCCGCAAAGCCAAGAACAATCTCTACAAATGGGTATACCTGGATGTGGGCAAATTCGGCGGCTTGATCGAGACCATCGACGAATCGATCAAGTTTCCCATCTATTTTGAACGCGATGGCTTGGCTGATGAGATCATCCTGGCTGGCCCCACCTGCGACAGCATGGATATCATGTATGAATCTTATAAATATCACATGCCGGAAACCACGGTTCCGGGAGACAGGGTTTACATCTTCACCACAGGAGCATACACTCAGAGCTACTCCTCTGTCAATTTTAACGGTTTCCCGCCTCTTCAATCCATAGTTATTTCAGATGAGATTCTGAACCATTCCAAGCAAGGAGGAAAAGCATGAAACGCCTTCCAATTGAGACACTGCATAGTTTTATGATCGAAGTTTTTACCCGCATCGGAGTGCCTGCCGAAGACGCTGGCATCTGCGCCGATATACTGATTGCCAGTGACCTGCGCGGTATCGAATCACACGGCATCGGACGCCTCAAGATGTATTACGACCGCATCAAAGCGGGCATCCAGAAACCAGTCACCCAGATCGAGGTGATCCGCGACAAACACGCCACGGCAGTGTGGGACGGCAACCATGGCATGGGACACGTGATCGGTTTCAGGGCTATGAGCGAGGCCATCCGCAAGGCTTCCCAATACGGCCTGGGAGCGGTGGCAGTGAGAAACTCAACCCACTATGGCATCTGCGGCTACTACGCTGATATGGCCTGCCGGCAGAACATGCTGGGCCTCACTTTCACCAACGCCCGCCCCTCGATTTGCCCCACCCATGGGGTTGAACCTCTTC
>DFUX01000035.1 GCA_002379855.1 Cloacimonetes bacterium UBA4175
GACTTCGGCAGCCCGATACCGCGGCAATCCGCGCCTTTTATCCGCGTATATCTGCGTGAACCGTGATCCAGTCTTTTGGAAAAGTAAACACCAAATCCAGAAACAAAGCACAACATACCCCAGACACTGCCCGTATGCTGAACTTTGCCTTGTACCCACTTTTTTTGACCTCAGCTAAAGCCGACCACTGGTATTTCTAATCACACAGATCTTCTCAAACCCCTAAATCGGGTCAACTGCATTCTAATAAGTTCCCTGCCAAATAACTCAAGAGGGCTTGGTGTGTGAGTCTCAATCCCCTAAGTCGGGTCAACTGCATTCTAATGAAAAAGACATAAATGCGCTTATCGATCTGATTGTGTCTCAATCCCCTAAGTCGGGTCAACTGCATTCTAATACGGCAGGAACTGATCAAGGTGTTGCAAAGTAATCAGAGTCTCAATCCCCTAAGTCGGGTCAACTGCATTCTAATGCAGACGAAAAAGTATGTCGCTAATCAAGGAGGAAAAAGTCTCAATCCCCTAAGTCGGGTCAACTGCATTCTAATCCAACCAAGTCAACGGACAGTTCTAAGAAGTTTTTATGTCTCAATCCCCTAAGTCGGGTCAACTGCATTCTAATAGAACAAAACTTACACTGTAACAGAAAGTGGAAAGGTCTCAATCCCCTAAGTCGGGTCAACTGCATTCTAATCTTATCCATATATAGAGTGAGCCCCCCGAAAGGGAAAATAGTCTCAATCCCCTAAGTCGGGTCAACTGCATTCTAATCGAGTTCCTGAGCAGGCAGAACGGCTTTCCGGTGTTTGCCGGGTCTCAATCCCCTAAGTCGGGTCAACTGCATTCTAATTCGACGAGGCCGACGAGGTCGTATTGGCGTTGAGACAAGTCTCAATCCCCTAAGTCGGGTCAACTGCATTCTAATAGCGGCTTTTCTATTTGCTTATCAATCTGCAGTTTGCAAAGCCGTTTTGGACAGCGATTGGAATTTGCCTCTGGGGGGATGGGGGGCATATTTTTTGGCACCCCTTAACTGCTTGCGCGCCAGCCTCTTGCAATTTGGACAGCGATTTGCCTGTCCAAACTGGATAAAAGGGTGTGCCGCAAGACGTTCCCACTTTTGCATACTTCCTTGCGAAATCACTGTCCCAAAACTCTAACTTTTGCATGGTGCAAATCTCCGCGCGGCGGCAATATCTGTCAAGTCCAAAATCACCATTTTCAGAATGATTGTCCACTAATTACACTAATTATCACGAATTATAGAGGGCGGAAAGGTTAAATAGAAATAGAACGCGGATGACAGGATCGACAGGATCTTCAGGATGTATATTGTATAAGTTGAAAAGTGTGGAAGTGTGTCTCCAAAACAAGAACCACCAAGCTACACACCGTGTCATCCCGGGCAAGCGTGCTTGACCCGGGATCCAGTCTTTTCAGGATCGTTTGAAGTCCGAGCCGGCTTTGGGACTGGGGGAATCTATACAGTTTTCCTTGCCGGCTTGAACTCCAAACGACCAGCCAGCATGGAGTTCAAAGAGCCTTTCCAGACAGTAAAAGTACCACAAACTTTCTGGGCTCTTTGGACTCTATGCGGAATTACGAGCCACATGGGAAAAATCCTGGTTTGACAAGGGCGCAAAACAGCATATCTGACTATATTCCAGTAAAATGACCCATCAGAGTTACTTAACGTTCACATAGACAGTTGTGAACATACTCCAATATCCTTCATAGCTCCCTCCCTTGCTGCTACTGGCTTTGGTGCCATCATCCTTAGGTCATCCCTCACCGGGTTAAGGATGACCCCAGGAAGACCCTCGTTTGAGCCCGGGTTGCAAAGGGGGGCGAAAAGTCGGCTATTTTCCCAGGGCGTAGGAGAGATAGCTGAGCAGGGTGTTGGCCTGGCTGTTGTCTCCGTTGTAGAATCCGTTGATGACTTCGTCCAAGCGCTTCTGATCGATGACGGGGTCGTTCCTGGTCGCGGAATCCTGGCGCAGTTCCAGGATATGGGCTTTGTTTTCCCTCATGAAAATGTAGTTGCGGTTAAGGTCAAGCAGGGGCTTGCCCTTATAGTGCAGCCAGGTTTTGATTTTCATTGGTATCTGGCGGGTGCTGTAGGGCGCGCTCACGTCTCCCAGGCTGATCGGGAAGACCTCCAAAGCCGGGCAATGCCGTTTCACCAGGCGGCGGTGCAGCCCTTCGTTTAGCTGCCGGACAAAGCCATAGCTCCAGTGCCCGCTTATGATCGAACTTTGCAGCCAGGGCATGTGGTCCACCAGCAGGGTGTCCAGCCAGCTCATACCGGGCATGATGATTCTGCGCAGTCCGTAGCGTACGAAGAAGAGATGCAGCCACATAGGGTTGGGCATATCCTTTGAAGGAGGCATCAGGGCGGCATTTTCCTTGAGTTCGCTCCAGTAACCCTGTTGCATCTGGCGGCGGGCATCCGGCACAAAGAAACTGGGTGGATCGCGGTAAAAGATGCGTGCCAGGGCGCGGTAATTCATTCTGCGCGATTTGACGACGCTGGCCAGATAGGCAGGCAGAAAGCGGAAGCGGTAAAGTTCGCCGAAATAGCCAGTCATAAAGAAGTCGCAATCCTTGTTGATGATGGGATAGTAGCCCTCAGAATCGTTGTTGACCGGGTTGAATCCCAAGCCGCGGCGGGCCAGGTATTGGCAGGCCTGGTCCCAGCCTCCGCCGTAGTCCTCCGGGCTGAGAAAACGGAAGGGGATGCGCAGATGTTTGGCGATGCTGGCAGCCACGCGATAGTCGGAAATCTTGTCTGAACCCGTGTGCACGGCGGATACTTGTTGCTTCGCGCCCAAAATGATGGCCAGCAGAGGGCGGATATCCATCCCTCCGCTGAGTCCGAGCGTAACTTTCTTGCCCGCCCGGAAAGGCAGCAGGGTCATGTTTGCCATCCGCCGTTCCAGATCCATGGGCTGGGTGTCCGGATTCCACAGCTTGAGCGACATCTTCAAGCCGGAGCGCGTGATCTCCGCCTTGCCGCCGGTGCCCAGCATCTGGACGTCCTTGTAGCAGGATTTGTGTGTGGGGGGGAAGTTGGAGGTCGCCACCAAAGGGGGAAAGATGCTGTGCCAGTAGGCGCCGAATAAATGCATGTCCAGGCTGGGGCGGCAGACCTGCCTGAGCAGTTCCAGATCGGAAGTGAAGAATATTCTGCTCTCGTCCTCATGGATATAGAGGCTGCGTTTGCAGAGGGAATCGTTGTATGCGACCACTGCCTGGCGGTTGGCGATGAGCAGCAGCCAGTGCCCGTCCAGAGCCTGCAACCTGGCTTCGCTGGCCAGCAGCATGGTCCAGTCTTCGGCGGTGGGATAGCTGTAATCGTCCCCGCTACGCAGGATGGGGTTGCCCATCACAAAGACCTTCACCCCCTTCTTGCCGGGATAGTCAAAGCTTTGCAGCGTTTGCGGATGCCCTCCGGCAAAGACATCCAGCGCGGGCGAATGATACTCCGCCAGAGTCTCGCGCAGAGCTGTCGCCGGGGCATGCTCCTGTTCCTTGTGCAGAAATCCGTAAATCCAACTCATGTGGTATCCTTTGGGTTTGCCGCTTATCTGATCAGCGCCAGCTTGCGGGTGATGGTCTTTTCTCCCTGCAGTTCAAGCTTTACAAAATAGATGCCGGAGGCGCAGCGCTTGCCGTCGGCGGAACGGAGGTTCCAGCGCCATTCAAATCCGGCTGGGGCGGCGATGCCTGTTCCGGCAACTTTCTGCCCGCGCAGATTATAGATCGAAACCTGCCCCTTGAGCGCTTTGCCGGAGTCCAGGCGGAGGGTCAGCCCGTCTGGATTGTCCAGGGAAACGGGGTTGGGCCACAGCGACAGGGAAAGAGGCAAAGCCTGGGGGTCGTCCGCGGCGGTGGGAGGCAAGGTGACGCTGTTTGAGTATTCGGAAAAACTAACTCCGTCGGTTGCGGCGACCCTGTAAACGTGTTCCTCCGGCGACAGGCCTGTGATGGTGAGAGTAGGCGCGCCCAAGGGAACGATTCCCATCAGTTGTTCGTGGTCAAAGACATGATATTGGCTCCACTCATGCGCGGAATCCCGCATCAGCCCCTGCCAGTGGAGCGTGATGGACTGGGGGTTCTGCTGATGGGCGGGCTGGTCGTATCTGAGATAGAGCGGCGCGTAGTGGGGCGCTTCAGCAAAGTAATGCCAGTAGTTCCCCTCTTGCAGGTAAGGCTGGCTCGCGTTGGTGGAGAGTTGTTCCTGGCAGGTGACGTAAGCGTCCTCGTAGTGGAACAGCCGGAATTCCCCGCCGTTCCTGATTCTGGCTGAGATATAGCCGGAGTTGGAGTTGTCCGTCTGCAGGGTCAGTTGACCCAGGGCGCGGCCGGAGCCGGAAGGCGGAGTGTCGTCCATCGTAATGATGTGGCTGAAGGTGGACACACGGGTCTCTCCGGCGGGATTGACCACCTCCGTGCGGGTCCAGGTGTCGCCTTGCTGCAGGTTGGCAATTTTATCCCAGGTGGTGCCGTCGGGGAAGTCAAAATCCGTGTTTTCCCCGCTGATGTAACGGGTGTGGCGTTTCAGATAGAGGTGGTCACCCTCCTGGTAGAGCCAGTTGATGTGGTCCCAGTGATAGACGAAAAAGCTGTTGTAAACCGGGAAGCAGTTGCGCGTGCCGATGGCCTGGGGCGCGCCGCAGGTCTCGTAGCGGGGCGGTTGGGTGTCGCTGAGCGCGATTGTCCCCAGTTCCATGACGTCGCCGGGTTCGGGATTCAAGACCGTGGGGTCTGTCAAGCCGCCAAGGCTGCCGTAAAGAGTGAGCTCCGGAACCCCGGTGTCTGCCAGCGCGACTATCTGGAAAGGTTCTTCCAGATCCAGTTCGATGCTGAAGGGCTGGCCGAGGGTGATGCCCTGTTCGTGCAGGATTTCGCCGCCGCTCACGATCTGGAGGCGCGGGTTGCTGAGGCTCTGCGTCCCGGCATAGGTCACCATGCCGTTGATGGTGATCCCCTCAACGATATTCAGGATAGGGTCGAAATCCACGAGCGGCAGGCTGGGATCGTCATTGTGGTCGTGGATTCCCACCGCGATCTGGGCGGGATCGTCGGTGCCCCACCAGTTGTTTTCCGCGAAAATAGTGATGGAGGGATTGCTGTAGGAGAAGCAATAGACGCTGTGCGGGGTGTTGCTCTCATCGATGTTGTCGTAGATATGGTTTCCGCCCTGCGCCCAGGCGTGGTTGATGTTCAGGTTGCCCAGGCAGGGTTGGGCGTTGTCGCCGAGGTAGAATCCTGTGAAGTTGCCGTAGATTTGGTTGCGTTCAAAGTAGGGCTGGCTGGTGGAGCCTCCCACCATCACACCGGCGCCGGAATTGGCATCGCCGGGAATGAAGTTGTGGGCGATAACGTTGTCGTGCACGTGTCCGGAAGCATTGAGCAGATAGATGCCGGTGAGGTTGTATTCGATGATGTTGTCGTAGATATCGGGGTTGATCGCTCCGGCTCCCATGGTGTCCCAGGCGGATATTCCCTGCTTGTGGTTGTGGTGGATGTGGTTGCTATGGATTACGGGGTTGTTTTGCCCTGACGCGGATTGGTTGGCGAGCTGGATCGCGGCTCTGTATTGAGGGCCGGTGCCGTTGTAGCGGACTTCGTTGGAGAAGACGGTGGCGTTGGAGTTTTGCGAGATCAGGATACCGTTTTGGATGCTGTGTTCGATGATGTTGTGGGAGACCTCCATCTGTGCGGGATTGGTTGATCCGATGCCGCTTAGATGAATCCCTTTCTCGTTGAGGTTGAATCTGCTGTGCTGGATCTGGATGGGGGAGTCGATGGCGTAGATCCCATATTCCGCCTTTTCGATGTAGCAGTATTCTATTGAGCTGCTTTGGGTTTCGCTTTCCAGGCGGATGCCCTTCCAGAGGGCGCTTGGGTCGGCCTGCCCACTCATGAAGCGGATGCTGTCCGCAACGCTTCCATTGGCGAGGAGTGCGCCATAGCCTCTGATGCGGTAGTTGCCCATGGCGTAGATCTGAACGCCCGGCTCGATGGTCAGCGAATTTCCCGCGGGGATAGTGACATCACCCACGATGTTGTAGGGTGAACCGGCGAGGTTCCAGGTGCCGGATTGGTTGCCGCTAACGTCGGTGGCGGCAAGCACGCAGAAAGAAATCAGGATAAAAAACAGAGTAATGTAATAGGTTTTCATGGCATACCTTCCTGTCATAAAAAAAGAAGCCGAGCCCTTTGGAATGGATATCCCGCAGGACTCAGCAGATTTGGCCAGCCTTGAAGGCTGATTATTCAGAAATAGCTTGCACGGGGCAGGTTGCGATGCATGCTCCGCAGTCGATACAGGTGGATTCATCACACTTGGCTTTGCCGTCTTCCAGGGAAAGGGCACTCACCGGGCATCCGTCAACGCAAGCGCCGCAGCCGATGCAGGTGTCTTTATCGATCTTGACTGCCATTGGTAACTCCTATTTTTGTTTTGTTCCAGTTTCCCATATTGCCATACAGCGTCAAGGAAAATCTATTGCTTGCTTTTCCCCTGGTTTACGACCGCCGCTTCCGCCTTTGCCACTTCATCGGCATCGGCAAGGTAGTAGCGCCGCTTCACGCTGAGGTCTTCGGCAAACTCATAGATCAGGGGGATGCCGGTGGGGATGTTGAGTCCGGTGATGTCGGCGTCGCTGATGCCGTCCAGGTTTTTGACGATCGCACGCAGGCTGTTGCCGTGGGCGGAAATGATCATCCGGCGTCCTGCCACCAGGCGGGGAACAACCACCTCCTCCCAGAAGGGAAGTGTGCGTTTGCAGGTGTCTTTGAGGGACTCCGCCAGAGGGATGTCCCCGGGTTGCAGATTGGCATAGCGCGGTTCATGGCCCGGCCAGCGGGGGTCGCTTTTTTCCAGCGAGGGCGGCGGCACATCGTAGCTGCGGCGCCAGAGCATGACCTGCTCCTCGCCGTATTTGGTGGCGGTCTCAGCCTTGTTCAGCCCCTGCAGGGCTCCGTAGTGGCGTTCGTTGAGGCGCCAGTCGTTGTGCACGGGCAGGTGCATCAGGTCCATCTCATCCAGCACAATCCAGAGGGTGCGGATAGCCCGTTTGAGCGTGGATGTCCAGGCTTCATCAAAGGTAAAGCCTTCCTGTTTCAGGCGTTTGCCGGCTGCATGGGCTTCTTCCAGCCCTTGGGGGGAAAGGTCAACATCTGTCCAGCCGGTGAAAAGGTTCTCTTTGTTCCACTGGCTTTCGCCGTGGCGGATAAGCACTATCTTATACATTGGGGATATCTCCTTGTTTTATTGTTTATAGCGGATCGCTCCTTCGGCGGCTTCCAGTCCGCGCGCCAGGATGAAGAAAAGGTCAGAAAGGCGGTTCACATATTGCAGCAGTTCCTCCGCCACGCTTTCCGCCCGGGCGAGGCTCACGATTCGCCTTTCGGCGCGGCGGGCGATGGTGCGGCAGATATCCAGTTTAGCGGAGGCGGGCAAAGAGCCGATGACCACAAGGCCATGAAGCGGGGTTTTCTCCTCCAGGCTACGGATAAGCGAGGTGAGCTCCTGAACGTCGGCAGTGGTGATGGCTTTTGGGAATGCCGCGCTCCTGGAGGCCAACTGCCCCATCACGCGCCCAAGCTGGTTTTGGATTTGTTCCAGGATTTCCCGCACGCGGGCGTCTTGCACCAGATGGCGGGCGTCGGCGACATGGGCGTCCAGCTCGTCCAGGCAGCCGTAGGCTTCCACGCGCGGGTCGTCCTTCCAGACTCTCTCGCCGCTGAAGAGCGAGGTCTGGCCCTGGTCTCCGGTGGCAGTTACGATGCTCATGATTCCCTCATCGCGATCAGTGAGATTTCGACCTCGCCGTCCTTGGGCAGGCGCGCCACCTGCACCGCTTCGCGGGCGGGGAAGGGGGAACTGAAGTTGCGGGCATAGATTTCGTTCAGCGCGGCAAAGTTGTTCATATCCAGCAGGAACACTGATGCCTTGACCACGTTGCGGAAGCTCATGCCAGCCGCTTCCAGGATGGCCTTGAGGTTGGCAAAGACGCGATTGGCCTGCTCTTCAAAGCCCTCTGCCATATTGCCGGAAACGGGGTCGATGCCCAGTTGCCCGGAAATGTAGAGGACGCCGTTGCTCAGCACTGCCTGAGAATAGGGGCCAATGGCGGGTGGGGCTTGATTGGTATTGATAGCTTGCATGCGGTCTCCTTAGTCTTTATTCATTGATTTTCTTGCTATGCGGATGGATTGGCTGATCTGGTTGAGGGGGATGTAGGACTGGTCTTCGCGCCCGATGTTGCGCAGCAGCAGCCTGCCTTCGCGAATGTTGTCGTCGCGCAGGACGATCATCAGGTCGCAGCCGTGCCGCCTGGCCTTGGCAAGTTCCGCGTCGCTGCTGTTGTTTTCGGCGCTCAATACGGTCTTGATCTTGTCCGAGTGCAGTTCCTGGGCTATGTGCAGCATCATCATCTCCATATCCGGCGATTGGGCGCAGATATACACGGCAAACTGCACCTTGGGCGCCAGGAACAGGCTGCGCCGCTCCATCAGATCAAAGATGGCGTTCAGGTCGAGATAGAAGCCCACCGCGGGTATCCGCTTGCGGGTGATCTTGGCGGAAAGGTAATCGTAGCGCCCGCCTCCGCCAACCACAAGCTCGTTTTCCCCCCTGCCCACCACAAAGTCAAAAACGGTCTCGTTGTAATAGGCGAAGCTCTTGTAGAGATGGGTGTCCACGCGGTAGCTGTTGGTGAGGTTGGCCTGGATCTTTTTGACCTTTTCGAGGTTGTTTCTGCATTCCGGGCAGATGTAATCCGTGATCTGGGGCCCGCGCAGGGTGTCATGGAGGCAGTTTTCGCGGCTGCAACTGGTGTCGGCGAAGGGATTGGCGTGCAGTTCGCGCAGGCAGTTCTGGCAAAACTCCCCGGCGTGTTCGTCCAGCCAGGCGTTCATCTTTTCAAAATAGGCGGGGCGGCAGTTGACGCAGCCAAAGCTGTTCAGTTTGAGGCTGGCATCCACCAGGCCAAGTTCCCGCAGGATGCGCAGTCCCAGGCTGATCACCTCGTTCTCGGTAAAGAGCTTGTTGCTGCCCAGCAGTTCCACGCCCAGATGGTTGAGTTCCACGGGGTTGCCAGCCCTATCCAGCCTGAAGGAGGGGCCGTGATAGTAATAGCGGTGTATCTCGCCTTTATTGTGGATGCCGGCGGTATGGTGCAGGATGCTGATTGTGCCTTCCGGGCGCAGGCTCAGCGGCGTTCCGTCCGGATTGGCCTCGCGGATGTCCACTGTGCCGCCGCGCGGGCTTTCGCCTTCCTGCTGCATTGCCGCGAGTCCCTTGTGGATCTCATCCCGGTCTTGCAGCACCGACAGGCGTATCTCCTGATAGTCATACAGGGCAAGCACCTGGTCAAATTTCTGCTCCAGCAGCTTCCACTTCCAGACATCGTCCGGCAGGATCTTCTGGTAAGCTTGGGGCTCCATCTGTCTCACTCCTTTTTCATGTTCTTTCACGCTCGAATCCGGCTGTTTTTTGTCAATACAAAAAAGCGGCCCGCCAAAGCCCCGCGGCAGACGACCCCAATCGGAAAGCAATCTGCCCGGGTGCCAGGTATCCTTATTCCCCTGCCACACAATTAACTCCGTGTCCTGTCTGCGCAGAATGGCCCTCATTTGCATCCTCCTCTCCGGCGTGGGTCTTCCTGGGGTCAACCTTATAATTCATAAGGATGACCTAAGGATGATTAGCTAACCTGTTGATGATGCGAATGATAGCAAAACGGGAGGCAGAAAAGTGTATCCTGGAATTTGCCCGTTTGTTTCCGGGCTGGCTGCTTGTTTTTAAAAGACTGGATCACGGTTCAACCACCCCACCGGATCGTTTTGTAATGGGTTGTTGGAATCAACTGAAGTACCCATACGCTAAAACCCCTATTTCAGGCAACTGAA
>DFUX01000005.1 GCA_002379855.1 Cloacimonetes bacterium UBA4175
ATTGATGGTATAACGCGTAATGTGCTGACATATTGTTTAGGTTATTAGTATGCAGTTGAGCAGACTTAGGAGATTGAAGAGTATTACAAGCTTGATCCCCGGCCTCGTGAGTTCCGTTATTAGAATGCAGTTGACCCGACTTAGGGGATTGAGACAAAAAATACTATGAATAGCACCATCCCGATGGCGGTTAATATCATTAGAATGCAGTTGACCCGACTTAGGGGATTGAGACAATAAATGGAGAATTAGATGCAAGCAAGCTGGATATAATATTAGAATGCAGTTGACCCGACTTAGGGGATTGAGACCGTTAAATTGCAGATTAACGGGATCAGTAACGCGACCGGATTAGAATGCAGTTGACCCGACTTAGGGGATTGAGACACAGATATAGCTGAACCTGCCATTTTCACGATTTGTTATTAGAATGCAGTTGACCCGACTTAGGGGATTGAGACGCACCGCGCAATATCGCAGCGAGATGGTTATGGTATTCATATAATTAGAATGCAGTTGACCCGACTTAGGGGATTGAGACTGCGTGGGTTGTTTGGGTTCATCTTAAGCATTGATGTTATTAGAATGCAGTTGACCCGACTTAGGGGATTGAGACCAAAAGTTTGGCGAAATAATTGCACTCCGCCGACAGTATTAGAATGCAGTTGACCCGACTTAGGGGATTGAGACTGTGATTGTTTTCTCAATCTCTAAACCATCGTCAAAGACATTAGAATGCAGTTGACCCGACTTAGGGGATTGAGACATTATGATCATTTTGAATCTCCTTCTAAACTTGTTTTGATTAGAATGCAGTTGACCCGACTTAGGGGATTGAGACAATGTGCTATTGATCGCTGCGATCTGGTTTTTGATATTAGAATGCAGTTGACCCGACTTAGGGGATTGAGACATAGCTCCTATCTCAAGAGCATTGGCAATTTGCCCATTAGAATGCAGTTGACCCGATTCAGGGGATAATGGCGGGGCGTTCTCCAGGCGGGGACTCCATCAATAAAGGAACTTGGACAGGCTGTATTGGCGCGGGCACGAAAAGAAGTGGAGGACAGAGCAGAAATAACTTGCCAAAATATCGCGCCGGATTTTGTTTGGCTCAAGATAGTTCCTGGCCCGGAAACCGGAAGTAGCTTTACGGAAGGGAGAGGGTCGGGAGTGTTTTTCATGATGTTTCGGAGCAGGATTGAGAAATGATTTTACTGAGAAGTACGCGTTCTGTTTGTATTTCGGTGCCCTGCCGGAGAGGCAGGGTAAGCAAAATGCCGGTTTTGGCGTTGCCTGGCAGAGAAGCTTCCGCTGCCGGGATACCCGGCGCCCGGGCCGCCAACTTGGGAAGGATGCGAAGGAAGACCTGATTGGCGATCGCGATAGCATATCTGAAGCTTGCCATCTCTGTGGATGTGGGTCCTGGGGTGACGCCCGGTTACTCTTTCCATTCCAGTTTCAGGGGCCTCTTTGGCCGTACCCTGAGGCAGACTTTCTGCATCCAAAACAGACTTGACTGCGCGGATTGCCCGATCCGGGGCTGTCTTTACCGGAGAATATTCGAAGCGGAAGGGCAGGGTCACGAAAACTACCGTCCCTATATCATCCGCCACACCGGAACGCGGGAAAGCAGGGTGGAGATGGAGCTTGTGATATTGGGCGAATTGGCATCCTACGGCAGTTCCATCATGCATCTGCTCACCCGGATGGAGGGGAGGGAGTTCCGCCTGCGAGGGCAAAGGCATCCCCTGAAGCTGCTTGCGGTGACCGACTCCGGCGGCGCGACGCTTTACCGGCAAGGAAGCCAGGCGCTTGGCGAGCCCCAGCCGCTCAGCATCAGCTATATCCCCCGCAAGAGAAAGGAGATGCGTCTGAGGTTCGTCACTCCGCTCAGGTTGAAGCACCAGGGCGGGTTGATGGGCAGTTTTTTGCTGCAGCCGGTGCTGCGCAGCATCTATCAACGAGTGAACTATCTATGCAGCCACATGGGTCGCGAAGGCTCCGGCCTGCCCCCTTTCGCGCCGGCCTTTGAGGGCTGCGAATCACAAATGCGCTGGCAGGAAATGTATCGCAAGAGCTGGAGGCAGGGGCAGGAAATGAGCCTGGGAGGCCTGATCGGGGATGTGAGGGTGATTGGCCCTTCAGCCCAGACCGCGGGCCTGCTTAAACTTGGAGAATTGATCCAGGCCGGCAAACAGACCACCTTTGGCCTGGGCAAATATGAAATACTTTGAGATTGGGAGGTAAGATGATCGATGTTTACGACATGGCCCTGGCAGGCTTGCTGCATGATGTGGGCAAGGTGATGCAGAGGGCGGAAGTCGAGATCGGCAGAGACAAATATGAGGAATACTGCCCCACGTTCAAGGGCGTCCCCAGCCACCAGCACGTGATGTGGACCCGGCTGTTTTTCGACAGCCTGCTGTCCAAACCGGGACGCGATTGGGAGCGGATCGCCAACCTTGCCGCCAGCCATCACAACGCTTCCGCTTTTGCCAACCAAAGCGACCCGGAATACTGGCTGATACAGTGCCTCATCAACGCGGACCGGGTTTCCGCAAATTGGGACAGGCCGGACGAAGATGAGGCATCACCCCGGGGCTCCTACAAGAAGAAAGAACTGCTGAGCATCTTCACGGATGTATTCTTGGGGAATCCCATGCCAGAGCAATTGGCCCTGCCGCTTATGCCCTCGGAGGCAAGCGAGGCGGTTTTCCCCCGCCAGCCTGATCCCGAGAGCCTGAAGTGTAAAGAATACATGGCCCTGTATGAGGGGTTCAGGGTGGAGTTCGGCAATCTGCTCAACGCCCTGGGAAGCGGCATGATCACCCTGCCCAACCTGGTGGACGCCACAGAATCGCTGCTGGAGAAGTATTTTTGGAGCGTGCCTTCCAACACCATGGAAGAGACGCCCACCAATTCGCTGTTTCACCACAGCCGCATCACGGCAGGCATCGCCAGCGTGCTTTACAACTACTTCGCCGCCAGACCGGAGGAGCGGGAACAACTGAAGAATCTGGACAAATCCGGGCAGGAGATCCTGCTGCTGATCGGGGGCGACCTGAGCGGCATCCAGAGCTATATCTTCGACCTGCATCCGGAGCACTCCAAAAAAGCGGCCAAGACGCTGCGCGCCAGGTCGTTCAAGATCAAAACCCTTTGCGACATCGCGCTGCAGCGCATCTGCCGGGAATTGGGCCTCCCGCGGCAATGCATACTGATCAACGCCGGAGGCAAATTCATGCTGTTGGCGCCCAATCTCCCCGAAGTGGAAGCCAGGATGGAGAAGATCAGGGATGATACGGAGCGGGAGTTTTTCCGCCACTTCATGGGCGCGGTGAGCCTGAACCTGGACTGGAGCCTGAAAGTTCCTTTCGGAGCAATGCGAAGCGAGAACTTCCCAGATACCCTGGACAGCTTTATCGAGCGCATAGAAGACATCAAGCTGCGCAAGTATTCCAGCTATTTGCATGAACAGGACGCCTGGCAGAGCGACAGATTCCTGATCGAACAGAATAACTATTATAGCAACCTCTGCCCTCAATGCGGCAAAAGAACCGTGAAAGAGGACGCCGCGGGCGAACTGCCCAACTGCTCTTCCTGCGAAGAAGAAGTGAAGCTGGGGCAAATCCTGCCCAGTTGCAGGCATTTCATCATTGCCAAGGGGCAACCCAGGCATGACGCCGCGCTCAGCATGTTTGATGATACCTGGTATCTGGAACCCTACAATCCGCGCTTGGGAGCCCCGCTGAAAGAAGACGACTTTGCCTTTTGCGTCAGGGAGGCAGAAGAGGATAAAACGCTTCCCCTGCCCTATAAGCCGGTGGCTTCCAACGTGCCCATCTATAAGAACCTGCAAGCCGGGGACGCCGAACTCATCGCTGAACTGGGAGAAAGCGACGAGGATGAGGAAACCGCCAGCCGGGAACAACACCCCCTCACCTTTGACGACCTTTCTTTGCTGACCCTGGAAAAGACCGCGGACGGCAAATACAAAGGCGTGCCGCTGAACGCGGTGCTCAAGGGAGACGTGGACAGCCTGGGCAACATCTTCACCTTGGGGCTCAGATACGGCCGGGACAGCAAACAGAAGCCCAAAGGCTTCTCGGTGACCCAGTATGCCACCCTCTCAGCCGGGATCGACTGGTTCTTTTCCGCCTACCTTCCCAAGCTGATCCAGAGCGACGAGAGATTCCGCAACCGCGTCTATGTGGTCTATGCGGGCGGGGATGACTTTTGCCTGATCGGGCCCTGGAACCTGATGCTTGATCTGGCGGTGGAGCTGGACAAGAAGTTTCGCGCCTTTTGCGGGCAGCATCCGGACCTGCATTTCTCCGCCGCGCTGAGGCTGGTGCACGGCAAGGCACCCATCCGCTTCGGAGTCGAAAAAACAGATGCCGACCTGGAACTGGCCAAGAAATGGAAAGCCGACCCCAAGCAAGAACACTACGATAAAAACGCCCTGCACCTCTTCGATACCACCGTCCCCTGGAACAAGATGCCGGAGGTTCTGGATTGGGCGGACAACTTTGACAAATGGCTGGGTGAAAGGGAAAGTGGAGAGAAAGGCTCCAGTGGCTTCAGCACCCAATTCCTTTACCGGCTGCTGCAATACAGCGCCATGGCCTGTTCCTATCACAAGAGTAAAGACAGGACAGGGAAAAACGATGTGGATAATATCCGGGACCTGCTCTACAAGAGCTACCTGACCTATGATCTGAAACGTAACTTCGATAAAGACAAAGACCCGGGACAGGTGGAAAAACTGCAGAAACTGGCCTGGGATGATGAGCAGATCAGGATGATGAAGGTTCCGATCAACAAAACCCTATATAAAAACAGGAAATACATACATCAAAAAGGAGATCACAATGAATAGTTACGATTTTTTCATTGGAGACAACCTGAACCCAGAATGGGTAGGCGTTAAGATAAGAAATTTTGCCAGCAAACTAAGCGAAGGAAAGGGAAGCCTTTCCGGGACACAACTGAGGGCATTTTACAATGAGTTTCTAAGGATTCGTGATATTACAGCTGACATTTCCGAAAAAGTGATTCTTATAAAGTTGTTGGCAGCCAAAATCACATACCGGAGAACAGCCAAGGCATCAGATATACCAGAAGATATGGTGGATTTCGTAACTCAACTTGTTAATCAGATAGGATCATCAGAAAAACGTTTCAAGCAGGCATGTTACCTTATGGAAGCATTTGTCGGCTTCTTCCCAAGGAATAAATAAAGGAGATACAAAATGGACAACGTAAAATATAGTAACGTGATCTTTAGTGGAAAAATACTGCTTTTAAGCGGGTTGCATATTGGTGGTAGTGACTCCGGAGTCAAAATTGGTGGCATTGATTCACCCGTTATTAAAAATCCCATTTCCGGACTTCCTTATATTCCTGGCTCATCGCTTAAGGGGAAAATGAGATTCTTGCTTGAACACTATTATCAAGTGGTACCAAGCAGTGGAGATATATCATCACCAATGCACAATGGGAAAAGAAATGAAGTGGCGATTGTCTTTGGCCATATGGAGCATGCGAATCTAAAATTCCAATCATACCCAACCAGAGTGATATTTAGGGATTCTAACATTACAGGAGCAGTCGAAAACATAGGAAGCTGTGAAGGACCGGTTCTGACTCAACCTGTGCTGGATATAGCTACTGCAAAAATGAAGATGAACTCACTATTTGTTGAAGGCAAGACTGAGGTGGCCATCGACCGCAATACAGGCACTGTTAAGCAGAAGGGAGGCGGTTTGCGTCAGGTGGAAAGAGTTCCAGCCGGAACTGTATTTGATCTCGAGATCGTGCTGCGCGTGTTTGATAACAATGAGAAGGACGAGCATCTGAAAATCATCAAGCAAGGCCTGAAACTCCTCCAGAACGACGCCTTGGGCGGATATGGCAGCCGGGGCGGCGGCCGGGTGAAATTCTTTGATCTCAAGGTTGACGACCAGGCTCTTGATCTGAACGATATCGCCTTGTAAGGCGGGAGCAGACATGCAATACAAAATTGAGTGGACGCTGCAGTCCCCAATCGAGACGCAGCTTCAAAGCGACACCATCTTTGGCCACATCTGCTGGGCTTTGGCCACAGAGTTTGGGGAGGAAGAACTGCTGGAGTTTCTGGACAAGATGCGCGAGCCGAAGCTGCTGCTCTCCTCCGCCTTCCCCAAAAACACCTTGCCACTGCCCAAGCTCAAGCCGTTCTACGAGAAACTTCCGCCAGACCTGCCCGGCGCGCTGCTCAAGCGCAAAAAAAGGAAAGACGCCAAAAAGCTCAGCTACCTTCCCATCGAGATGTGGCTGAACAAGCGGCAGGACTATGTCCACAGCGAGGCGTTGGAGCAAAACGAGGCTATTACCGCCATGCTGGAGGAAAGTTTCAAGCTCGAGAAAGACTTGGTGACCCACAACAGCATCAACCGCATAACAGGCACCACCACCAAGGGCGGGGCAAGCCTCTACGCGGAAACGGTCACCTTTGCCAGAGAGAATACCGTCTTTGAATCGTATCTGCAGACAGATGAAGATACCCTCAGCGAGGATAAATTGCGCGCCGTCTTCAGCTTCATCGAAAACTCCGGCTTCGGGCGCAACAAGCACACCGGCAGGGGTAAATTCCGCATCGCTATCCAGGAATGCGAGCTTCCCAAGGTGGAAAACCCCAATGCCTGGCTGCTGCTTTCCAACATGGTACCAGCTCCGGATGACCCCGCGCCTGCCTGTTATGAAGGCTTTGTCAAATACGGCCGCCTGGGCGGCAAATACGCAACCGGAAACAAGAGCCCTTTCAAAAAACCACTGTTCCTGTTCAAGCCCGGCGCGGTGTTTTTTGGCAGCAAACAGCCCCGGGGCATGCTGGTGCAAAAAATCCATCCGGATGACCCGGGAATCTGCCAGCACGCCTACGCGATGAGCCTGGGCTTCCATATCAAGGGAGGACAAAATGCCTGAACTCTGCAAACGCTGGCGACTGAATATCCGTCCCATCACGCATCTGCATATTGCCTCGGGGGAATGGCTGGACCCCACCCAATATGTGATTTCCGCCAATAACTTCTACGTGCTGAACCAGCCGCGTCTGGTCTCGCGCCTTAACGCCAAAAACCCTGCACGGCTGCAGGAAATGCTCAAGCTAAGTCACGACAGGATCGCCGCCTTCCTCAGCGACAGCTTCGACCCCTCCCAGGCCGACACCTGGACCCAACGGCATACCGTGGAAGAAAGCTATCAGAAACAGTATCTGCGGGATCTTGGCAACCCCGAGGCGCAGCAACTGGTGGCGGCCTTCATCTCAAACCCGCTCACTGGAAACCCTTACATCCCGGGCAGCTCCATCAAAGGCGCCATTCGGACCGCGTTGGTGGACTGGCGCGCCAAAGACCCGGCTGCCAGGATCAGAAGGGTTAACGGCAAGATCAACGATTGGAATCTTGAACCCATCCTCTTCCGCTATCTGAACGAACGGGGACGGCCGAACATTACCGATGATCCCTTCAAATGGCTCAAGGTGGCTGATTGCGAGTTTTCAATGCAATCACTCGGCTTGCGCAAGGTTGAAGTGAGAAAGAAAAACAAGGCCATGGAGACAAGCCGCGCCCATCCCGGAGACGAACTTTCCTACCTCTGCCAGGTGCTTTTGAAAGACAGCGAGGGGCTGTCCACGGTGATTTCGGCGGATGCCCGCTGGCTGAAAATGTATTCCATGCAAAAACTGGCAGAATGCTGTAATAATTACTTCGAGCGTAAGCTGAAGGAAGAGGATTACTTCTATCTGCCGGAAAAAAAGAAGACGCATGACAATTTTAAAGCATGGGCAAAAGCTATGAAAGCCAACCAATTCATGCTGCGCCTGGGCAAGGGAACCGGCGCGCTGCACAAATCGGTGAACGATCCTAAATACCAAACCCGCAGTCTGGCTGGTGGATTGCCGCTGGGCATCTGCTGTTGTTCATTGGAGGAGCTGCCATGAAGTTGATAATTTCCCCGGTGGGAACAAGCACCCTCACCAACCGGAGCGACGACAATGCGCGCAGGCTCTTGGGAACATACGCCAATGCCAAAAGCGGAGAGGAGATCGACCAGGAAGACAGAGACTGTCTGGACAACTACATCGCGCTCCGGAGGCAGGAGATAAGCGCCATGAAAGCGGCTGAGGCAAAAAAGATCTCAGCGGAGCTACACAGTCTTCTAATCCTCTTTGAACAGCAGCCCAAAGAGGACAGGGACCAGGTGGTGCTGATCCCAACCGACACCTATATTGGCAGGATCACGGGGGAGATCATCAAAGACTATCTGGAGTCCAAAAACATCGATGTGCGGATGCTGGAAGTGGCAGGGCTGCAAACAAAATCCAGCGCCGACCTGCACCTTGCCTTCTCCAAGCTCGTGAATGAGATCATGGCTCTGCACGAAGAATTTGCCCCTCAGGGAGCGCGCATCATCTTCAATCTCACCGGAGGATTCAAGGCGGTGCAAGGCTTCATGCAGACCCTCAGCACTCTCTACGCCGATGAAACGGTCTATATCTTTGAACACGAATCCGAACTGATGCGCATTCCCCGGCTGCCCTTCAAGCTGCAGTCGGAGGACTACATCACCGAGAATCTCAAGCTCTGGCGCAGGCTGGAGCTCGGGCTTAAAGTGGAAGCGGAGGAGCTGGAGAATATTCCGGGAGCCTTTTACTTCCCCTGTAACGGGGATTTCGGCCTCGCGGATTATGGCGAGTTCGTGTGGAAAAACCTGAAGCTCGAACTTTATCAAAAGGAGATCTACCCCGCGCCCACGCCGCTGGTAAAGTTTGGCCCGCGTTTTCTGAAATCGACCGAGGAACTATCCCCAGACCGCATTGTCAAAATCAACCGCCAGTTGGACGAACTGGCCAGATACCTGGAAACCGGGCAGCAGGATATGCTCAAGAGCCTGAGCTTTAAAAGCATAACCCCAAACGCCAAGCCGGGTTCGACCCATGAATTCTACGCCTGGAGCGACAACAACGCGGCTCGGGTTTACTGCCACTATGATAATAACAAGGTTTTGATTTTGGACGAATTGGGGGATCATCTCTAAACTTGGAATATGCGCTATCTGCTCTCGCTGGTCAGTGAACAACCCATCCCCAATATCCTGCTGATCAAAACGCTGCGGGATATCGATGGCTACATCTTCGTGTCCACACCCCGCATGAAATCCCAAGCCCTGGTGGAGCGTACCTGCGACCTTTGCGGTATCAGCTCTCCGGTCGTGGTCGAAGTGGATGAATATGACCTGGAGGGCATTGCCGCCAAAGTGGCTGGCTGCCTGCAGAACTTAGGTCCCGACAGCGTGGCGGTCAATCTGACGGGAGGCACCAAGTTGATGGCTCTGGGGGTATATATGGCCATCCAGCAGTATCCCGCCCAGGCTTTTTATCTGCCCCCGGGCTCTGCCTGCGCTCACATCGTTCACCCCTCCTTCATAAAAGACTTTCTGCCCCTCAGCCACCAACTGGACGCGTCCAGCTTTCTGTTTGCCTACGGGGTCACCGCCGAGATACCTTCCTCCCCATCACACCACTATGAGTTAGGTGAGGCAATGTTCAGGCTGCAAGCAGAAGAAAGGATTCCCGAACTGGCCAACAAGCTCAGCCGGCTGGGAAACCGCAGGCTTGACCTTTCGCCGAAGAATATTCAACTGAAGGAAATTCTGGCTTCCACCCTTGGCTTGAAGCCTGAACTGCTGTCTTGCGCAGAATGGCTGAAATTTGTGAAAGGCGGCTGGTTTGAAGAGTATATCTGCCACCATCTGCAAAGGATGCTACCCCAAACGGATGTCTGCCGCAACGTGGTCACGGATAAAAACGGCGTCAAAAACGAACTCGACATCTGCTTTGCCCACGCCAACACACTCTATGTATGGGAACTGAAATCTTCGGTGAAGATCGCTGAGCTCAAGGATATCCTTTACCGGCTGGATTCACTGAAAAACGACTACGGACTGCGGCCGCGCTGCCTGCTGGCTCTCGCCTCGCCAGCCACCACCAGGCTGTGGCAGGGCAACAGCTTTTTGCAAGACCGCGCCGCCGGGATGGGGATCAGGGTGCTAACCTGCCCGGAACTGGCACCGGAAAGAATCCAACAATCGATCCGGGAGGTATTGAACTAACAAACTCTGCCTGGGAGGCATAATATGAATCAAAATCAGAATCAGATCAATGCGACAGACTCTCCTGTCCCCCAAAAACAGGCACAGGAGTTCCATCTTCTGCGCATCAAATTCAACACAGCTTTTCTGAACGAAGATTTCTCCGCGGCAGAGGAGGTTTGCCGCAGTATTGAACACAGCTCCAGCCTCAGCCCATCGGAGAGAGAAGAGCTATCCCGCTATTTTCTCATGCTGGGAAAGGTGCCGGAAGCTCTGAACCAGATCGACCAGGTATTGGAAACCCAAGCAGAAAACCACCTCTTGGCCCGCAAGAAAAGCGAGATATTGAGGCTTAGCGGAGAAAACTCCGCCGCCCGGGATTTTTTGGAAAACAGGCTTGCCCAGTTTCCGCGCAACATCGAATACTATACCGAGTTCTTGTTGTTGGCAGAGGCAGAGAATGACCTCATTCTCAGGGAAAGCATCCTGGAAAAAGCAAAGGAAAACAGCCTGGACATTGCCCAACTGCTGCCCCAGCAAGAAAAACCTGCCCAGGCAACTGCCGGCGATGAGCAGCAGGAGCTTTACAGGGAAGCCGATCTGCTGGCTTTCATGAATTTATTTGCCGGCAGGGAAAACTGCCATGCAAGACAATGGGTTGGGGAAGATGGCAAGCATGGATACGCTTTGGTCAGTGAGCCGCTAAATATCCAACTTCTGCGCAACCATCTCTTGGGAATCCATACCCTGGGGGTCTATCAGCTTGATTTCAAGAACAAAGTAAAATGGATAATGTTCGATCTTGATGTCGATAAATCATATCTCAACGATATCCATGATCCTGATGTCCGTGCCTGGATCGACGCGGGGCTGCAAAAAGCAATTACTCAGTTGAAGAGTATTCTGGCTGTTTACCAGATTCCTTCTCATACGGAATTCAGCGGATACAAAGGATACCATGTTTGGATACTGCTCGAAGAGAAAATATCGGCTTCTTTTGCCCGTATGTTTGCTCAGCGGATAGCGGCTCAGGTAAGCCTGGATGGATTACCCATCCATATCGAGATCTTTCCCAAACAAACCAAAATAAGCTCATCCAGCTACGGAAACCTGGTGAAGCTACCCTATGGCCTTCATCGTCTGAGCGGCTTGCCCAGTTCCATGCTTGCTGACAATGGCGACCTGATACCATTCCAAGAGTTCGTCAAATCGCCAAAACTGACTTCAAATCAGATGTTTATCTCGGCCCTGAACTCTCTTGACCCGAA
Organism: Cloacimonetes bacterium UBA4175; assembly: GCA_002379855.1. Lineage (GTDB taxonomy): Bacteria > Cloacimonadota > Cloacimonadia > Cloacimonadales > Cloacimonadaceae > Syntrophosphaera. Next base: position 11,406 of record DFUX01000005.1, read on the forward strand.
TTTCAACATCACGCGCGGTATTTCCAGCCAACCGGATATTGAGCCCAAGGACCTGCCGGATGAATCCGGACCGCCGCTTCCGGATCCGGAAACAGACCCCGAATGGCTTTGTCTCAAGCAAAACTGCCATGCCCTCTGGGTTGTTGATAATCTGATCAAAACCAGGTCCGCGCTTAGCGCAGATCAGAAAAATGTGCTTAAATACACCGCTGGATACTTGAAGCAGGGACCGGCGATCGTGAACGCCCTGCTGCGCAAATGCCTGCATCTTGATCCTGCAGAATTGATGAAGTCCGGTTTTAAGGGAAACGCCGTCAGTTGCGCTAAAATCCGCGCTTATATGGCGGATGAGATAGATACCAGGCTCTGTAACTGCGATTTTTCCCTCGCGCCCGGTATGTATCCCACTCCAATTTTGCATTTGAGAAAGCTGAGCGACGACCAGACGGCGGCGATCCAATGGAACGAGCTTAAGATCAAAGACCTGATAGCCAGTTACCTGAAGTTGAGAAAAGAATTCTGTGATATTCAGAATATACTGGACCAAAAAGAGAGGCAAATCATAGCCGCTTTTGAGGAGATAGGTGTAGATGAAATATCCTCTCCCTGGGGAGTTTTAAAAAAGACCACCCAGGATGGCTCTGTTAAGCTAACTCTCAACCTGAAGTGAGCTTATCATGCAAGGAGAACAAGTGGAAGAACTATTCAGGCAGGCTTCGGAGCTCAAACAAAATAGCGATTGGCAAGGCGCTCTCGCTGTGTATGAAAAAATCTATGCCGATGAAAGTCAGCGGAACAACCAAAACCTCGTTTTATCCATGCTTTCCTGCCTGAAGAAATTGGAACAGTATGAGCGCGCGATAGAAATAGGATTGCCGGCCTGTGAGTTGGAAGGACGCTGGGATGCAGTGGCCAGCCTCACTGCCTGGTGCATCTATTTCCACCACTTCAAAAAACCACGCCAGTTATCTGCCGAACAGGCTGTGGAATGGCTTGAAACAATCAAACGCATACTGCCTCAAAGTCTTGGCTTGCACCCACTTCCTCTGGCGGTTTTCTCATACTTGGGAAATTCACCTGATTTGATGCCCTCCCTGGTTGTCCAGATTTGCAGGCTCCTTGATCCTGACTTGCTGGACACCACAAAACAACCCTCGAAAAAACCTGGCACAAGCTATCCCTCACCTTGGGAAAAACACGCGTCTCTGCTCTCCAAAGCCCTCTTCAATGCGGGAGATTACCCTGCCTGCTTCAATCTGTGCCGCGAGGTCCTCAACCGGAATCTGGAGCTTTCCACAAATGCCGACATTTGGTTCAGACGTCGTATGGCGCTCTGTCTGGGTAAACAGGGTGACTATCTCTCGGCGCTGAAAGAATATGAGCAAATCCTGCCCAGGAAGAGGGATTGGTTTATCTTGTATGAAGCCGCGTTGGCAGCCTATCGGCTGGGACAGACAGACCGCTCTCTGGAGCTGGCTTTACAAGCGGCAAACGCATACGGGGACGCCGACAACAAGATCCACCTCTGGGAACTGCTGCAAAACCTGATGGCCATAAAAAAGGAGTTTGATCGCTCCATTGCAATGCTCAAGCTCTGTGCCGCCATTCGCAAACAGAGGAATTGGCGGATGGACAACAATCTGATCATGGATCTTAAAGCTCACAACATCGATCTTGACAGTCTCCCTCCTTACAAGGTAATATTGAGAGATTGCCAGGCCTGGATGAGGCCGGGGCAGCCCATTGAACAGAATAACCTGCAGGGCAGGGTCTCCAATCTGCTTCCCCACGGCAAAGCCGGCTTTATCAAGTCGGAAAATCAGAGCTATTATTTCCAGGTTTCCCAATGCCTGTTTCCTGTCGAGGACTTGCATATCGGCTTGAAAGTGGCTTTTTGCACCCGGAAAAGCTTCGATCACAAAAAACAACAGGAATCAGTCATAGCGGTTAAGATCAAAAAGTTGGGTTGATAATGCCAGTGGTATATGTGGCGGACCAGGGTTGTTCGATATCCAAAAAAGGTGACAGGCTCTACGTTTACAAGGGAATAAACTTATTGCGCTGGTTTCACACCAAAGACATTTCCCAACTGATAGTCGTGGGCAATGTCGCAATCAGCTCCCCCGCCCTGACATATCTGTTGAAGCACAAAATTGACACAGTTTTCCTCTCTTACTACGGAAAATACAAGGGGCGGCTGGTGGGGGAGTTTGGTAAAAATGTCGAGCTGCGGGTAAACCAGTACCACTACTTCTCGGATATCGCCAATAGGGAGCAACTGGCATCAGCGTATGTCGCGGGGAAAATCCAAAACATGCAGACACACTTGCAGAAAAGGCTGAAAAGAAACAAACACCCCCTGCTCTGGGCGCCCTATCTGCAAAACCAGGCCATACTCGAAAAAATCCGCGCCACTTATATCTCCATGCAGGTTATCAGAGGTTACGAAGGGATTACTGCCAAAAACTATTTCTCCGCCTTTCCAGCCATGATTTTCCAGACGGAGTTCAAATTCTCCGGCAGAAACCGGCGGCCGCCGAAAGATGAGGTTAACGCGCTGCTGTCTCTCGGCTATACCCTGTTGATGAACCAAGTCATGGCCGCGGCAAACATTGTGGGGCTGGACCCATTCATTGGGGCGCTGCACGATTTATCCTACGGCAGACAGTCTCTGGTGCTTGACCTCATGGAAGAATTCCGCCCTCTGGTTGACAATCTTGTAATATCACTCATCAACCGCAAAGAGATAAGGATGGAACACTTTGCCTATAACCTCATTCCGGATGAGGAAAGCACAGCCGAAGATATCGATGCGGACACAAAACTGCTGCCTGTATCCTTAAAACCTGATGGCATGAAGATCCTGATAACTTCCTTCGCCAAACTGGTAAACTCACGCTTCACGCTCAAAAATCCAGAAGGCGACTGGACTTTGAGGGATATCTTTGAGCTGCAGGCGCGGCGCTTGGTGAAACAGATTCAGGGTAGCGATCAATATGCGCCGTTTATGTGGAACTGAATGCAACTGCACGGAACTTCAACTGCCTGGCACGGTTTATTGGGATATTCTGCCAGATATGGATGCTATAAATGAATACCAAAAGCCTTTTTCTGGTTTGTTTCGATATTGTGTCCGATAAGGTCCGTTACCGCGCTGTCAAGGTGCTGCTCAAATACGGAACCCGTGTCCAAAAAAGTGTCTTCGAGTGCCACCTGGACGACAGACAATATCTGGACTTGAAAAAAGAACTGGAAAGACTGATCGACCACAATCAGGACAGCGTGCGCTACTATCAGCTATGTAAAAATTGCGCCCCCAACGTCCAGATTTCCGGTTTGGGGATCTTTACCAGAGACGAAGAACTGATAATCATCTAAGCCCCTCCTGAAATGCCAGATATCAATTCTCTTGCAGCAAGTTGTTTTGTGCCACTTGCAAGTCCCACTCTCTGGTAAAGGCTGTGGAAAGCTGGAAAGGCAAAATGAAAATAGAACGCGGATGACGGGATCTTTGAAGGTGGAAAGGTGGAAAGGTGAAATGGTGGAAGGTTCCCCCGAAACAAATTACGTCAGACTATTTGCCGTGTCATCCCGGGCAGCGACCCGGGATCCAGT
>DFUX01000006.1 GCA_002379855.1 Cloacimonetes bacterium UBA4175
TTATAATTCGTGTTAATTCGTGTAATTCGTGGATGATTTTAAAAGACTGGATCCCGGCTCCCAAGGTATTGCCACAGATGATGTTCTCTCGGAGGCGAAAAAAGGACTTGACAGAAATATAGTCTTACTCTTTTAATAAAATCAGAGAGATTGCTTGCTATCCAGTTTTACCCTTAGGGCTATACTGGTGAAAATAACAGCATGGTAGCATATCAGCTATACTTTGCAGGTTTCAAAGTATCAAAGCAAGGAGATGTGATGCCGCGAAATTTGGTTTTTTACTTTGTTTCGTATGGGATCCAGGGTTTGATTCCTGTAATGCGTCGCATCCAAAATCCGCACCTTTCCCTTGTCAGAAAGACAGATCAACAATCACAGACATTCATCAAGGAATACCCTACCGGCGTTTGCGAGCCCGTTTGCATGATAACATCGCACATTACCTCAGACCGGCTGCCGCGGGTAAGGTTACGGAAAAAATGTATAACATCTCAACTTCAAAACCAAATCGGGGGCCAGGATATGGCCGGGAGATTCGTTTCCCGGGCTGAGTCCGATCCCTTTCTAAGTAAAAGATTCTTCAAGTAAACTTCAGAACTCTATCTTAAGGAGAGACGATTTATGAAGAAATTAGTACTATTATTCATAACCACCTTGATATTGGGTGGTTTGTTTGCGGTTCCGCTATACGAAGGATTTGAAAGTACCACATGCCCCGCTACCGGTTGGACCATAACATACGCCAATCAGTCATTCCCGTCCGGCAATACCATGACGCATAGCACGACATACTCTTATGCAGGCGCTCGGTCTTTCCGTTTCTCTTCGTATAGCTCCGGAGCCCCCTATGACCAGTACCTGATAACTCCAGAGCTGGATGTTACAGCAGGTGACCAGACTGTCAGCTTCTGGTACAGAAAACATACCTATGGTTCAGAGGTCTTCAGAGTTGGATGGTCATCGACCGGTACAGGAGATGCTGACTTCACCTGGTCAACAGATATAACAGACGCATCGACCACCTGGCAACAATACATCAAAACCGACTTGCCCGTTGGTACAAAATATGTTGCCATACATTACAAATCAAGCTACGCATACTACCTCTACATTGATGAATTTGTGGGGCCTAATGTTAATGTTGCCCCCGAGCCAAGCAGCCACGTGACGGGTTTTACCGCCACACCTGGCTACTTCGATGTTAAGCTTGACTGGACAGGCTCCACCGGCACACAACTGCCCCATAGATATCTAATCCAAGCGATTAAGGTTGGCGCTGGTTCCTACGCCGCGGTCGCGGACGGAACTCCGGTTGCCGATGACACTGACTGGTCAGACGGCAACGCCGCGGTCAATGTGGCCCACGTGGTGGGTGCCAACACCTACACTTTCACGGGATTGAACCCCATCACTGCCTATGAATTCAAGATCTGGCCCTACACCAACAGCGGGACCGACATCGACTTCAAGGTTGACACTCCCATCCCGACAATAAGCGCCACCACGCTGGATCCCACCATCTACGCCGCAGATTTGCCCTATCTGCAGAATTTCGACGCTGTGACCGCCCCGGCGCTGCCAGCAGGTTGGTCCAAGCAGGTGTCTTCAACCTCTTCCTACGCTGCTGTAGAAACCTACACCTCTGGCACGCCCAACAGCGCTCCCAATCATGCTCGATTGGCCAATTCCGGCGATTCGGCGGCAGACTTGGTGCTGATCTCACCGCTCATCGATCCCAACCTGTCAAGCCTGAAGGTGAAATTTTGGGCCAAAGGTGGCACTAACTATACCCTGCAGGTTGGCACTATGGATGGAGCTGGCAGCAGGGCTGTGTTCACAAATGTGGAGACAATCAACCTCACTTCCACCTACACAGAGTACAGCGTGAGCTTTATCGGCTATACCGGCACTGACCAGCATATTGCCTTCAAACACGGCTTGGGCAGTACCTACCGCACTATCTACATCGATGATGTGACGATCGAGTTGCTACCCACCTCTGGTGTGTTGCAGGTTACCCCCGATCCGGTGGAATGCGGAAACGGTTACGTAGGTTTTGAGAAAGATGTAACGGTGACTCTCGCCAATATCGGCGGAGCCCCCTTCGACATCTCCGCTGGCGGCATTACCCTCAGTGACTATACCAACTTCCAACTTGACAACCTGCCGACTCTGCCCTATACTCTGCAGCCAAATACCTCAGTACAGATAACTGTGGTGTTCACCCCCACAGTGACCGGCGACCTCACCACCAACCTGCTGATCAACGACACCCGTCAGGCCAGCAGCATAGTGGTGAACGGCACCGGAGTTCAGCCCTTGGTCGGCGAAATCTGCGAGAACCCCTATCTGGCTACCCTGCCGCTGGTTAACTATGCCGGCACCACCGCCGGATACGCCAACGACTACACCTCGGAGATGTTCACCGAATTGGGCAACACCAACTATGTGAGAGGGCAAGACTGGGTCGCCAAGATAACCATTCCCGGAAACGGGTTGCTGGATATCAGCCTGGCAGACCAGACGGGATACAGCTCCCAGTGGATGGGCGTCTTCCTGGTCAACACCATTCCCAGCGTAGCCAACCCCGCCACTGTGCTGGCCCAGGCTTACGGTACCTCAACTCCTCTCAACATCGCCGACGCAGTGGTTTCTGCCGGCGATTACTATGTGATCGTGGACAACTGGCCATCTCCCTATGACGTCTATTTCGTGCTGAACATATCCTTCGAACCTGTCACCAGCGCGCCCAACCCCGCCACTCTTGTGAGTCCGGCAAACGGCGCGACCGACGTGCCCCTGACGCAGACCCTGAACTGGAGCAGCGGTGGCGGCTTCGTGGAAGGCTACCGTCTTTCCTTCGGTACCGTAACACCCTATACCACAATAGTCAACAACGTGGATTTGGGTATGGATACCACCTATACTCCAACCTTGAACTACAGCACCGAATACTGGTGGACAGTGACTCCTTACAACACAGATTTCGGCGATGCCTCACCCATCACCGAGTGGACCTTCACCACCAGAGACGATCCCACCATCTACGCGCCCTGGCTGGAAGACTTCGGCACCACCGGCGCCACCTTCCCGCCCGCGAATTGGACTCGCGGAAACGGACTGCTGGCGGATCCAAGCAATATTACGTCCGGCTCATACTGGGTTCGGGGCGACTGGCTGAATGACACTCCAGTGGATCCAGTTAACTATGCTGCTAAGATGAACGTTTACAGCACCAACAGGGGAGGTTGGCTGATCACTCCTCCCATCCAGATGCCCGGAACCGGTTATCAACTGGAACTAGATATAGGCCTAACCGATTACGGCGCTCACGCAGCACCTGATACTCCGACAGATGACCGCTTCATCATTCTGATCGGCGATGGCAGTTCCTGGGCGCCCGCAAACATTCTCCGGGAATGGAATAACACTGGTTCAGACTATGTTTATGACGAAATTCCCTATACAGGGGAACACGTTATAATTCCTATAGACTCCTACACAGGCATCCAGTACATTGCTTTCTATGGAGAATCGATTGCATCTGGTGGAGACAATGACTTGTTTGTGGATAATGTCAGTATCCGCCTGGCCGGACAGGCTCCGGATCATGTGACCCTTCTGGCTCCCGCGGATCTTTCCAACACAGTGGATCCCGGCAACTGCGTGCTTAGCTGGCAAGATGCTGTCAGCGGCGGATATCCCGAATGGTATGAGATCTTCGTTGGTTCGGATCTGATCGATCCTACCAATGACTACTATGGTGAATACAGCTATGAAAGCACAAGCAACTCCCTGGATCTCGTTGCCCAAGGCAATATCGATCTGGGATTCAACACTACCTGGTATTGGGCGGTACTGCCTTACAACACGGCTGGCAGCCCTGATCCCACCGGGATGACCGTGTTCCGTTTCACCACCCTGCCCGATCCTACCATCGTGGCCCTGCCACATGAAGAGTACTTCGACGACGTCACTGCTCCGGCTTTGCCCTATGGCTGGTCGGCCTATGTCAACTCAAGCACTACCGGCGCTCTCGTAGCCACCTACAACTCCAGCACCTACGCCCAAAGCGCTCCCAACAGCGTGAGGCTGTACAATTCTACGGATGCCTCCGCAGACCTGCGCCTGATTACTCCTCCCATCGATGCCAGCATCCCGCTGAACACGATCAAACTGAAATTCTATGCGCGCAGCAGCTCAGCCGGGTATCCGCTCCTGATCGGAACGGTGAATACTCCGGACAGCACGGGAACATTCAACCAAATAGCCTCCATCGACCTGACCACCACCAAAACCGAGTATATCTACTCCCTGGAAGATTATGTCGGCACCGACCAGTACATCTGCTTCAAGCATGGCATGGGCGGTACCTACCGAGGCCTCTACGTGGATAACGTGCAGTTAATCGAACTGCTGGCCAACGACCTGGCAGCGACGGCGATCACCGGCCCCTCCTATCTGGAAGCGGGAGAAACCTACGAATTCACGATTACGGTCTCTAATGAAGGAACTGCTGATCAGAACAGTTACGCGGTCAACCTGAAGGAAGGGACGAGCACTGTGGCCACGCTAAATGTGAGTACCCCACTGGCTTCCGGAGCTTCAGCCCAGCATACGCTCTCCTGGACGCCCACCAACGGCGGCGCTTACACCCTGTCTGGCCAGGTTGTCCTGACTGGCGACATGAACAACACCAACGACGTGACCACCAGCAACAGAGTCTATGTGATTGACAATACCGTGGACCTGGTTTACGTGGGTGATGATGCCACCACTTCCTCCAGCAATTACCTGCCTGTGGACATGTATTACAGAAACGGCGTTACCGAAGAACTGTATTTCACAGATGAAATGCACCTGCAATCCGGAACAATCACAGCCATCGTGTACAAAAACAACTTCCAGAATGACAGGCAGGACAAAGCCATCAAAATTTGGATGGCTCACACAGATGTCGCCGACCTTGCAGGCGGCTGGCTCCCCGCGGACAACTACACACTGGTCTTTGACGGTCTGGTGGATTTCCCCTCTGGAGAGAACTACATCGCGATCCCGCTGGATACGCCTTTCGCCTATACTGGCGGAACGCTTGCCACCAGAGTCCATCGTGTGTTTGACAGTGGTGCCCTGTCCAGCAGCGACAAGTTCTTCTACACCACCAACGCGGACCACAGCACCCGTTCCCGTTATATACGCAACGACTCAACAATCTACGATCCAATGGCACCGACCGGGACAAGCTATACACTTAACTACTTCCCGAACACCATATTCGTGACGCAGAATGCTGTCTTCGATCCACAGGCTGTCCTTTCCGGACATGTGTACGATAGCGTAACGTCCGCACCGATCGAAGGCGCCATGATCAGCCTCACGGAACGCGCGGTTACCTACACCGACGTAAACGGATACTATGAGTTCGTTTACTGGGACAGCACCTTCGTGGATCTGACTTGCTCCGCCACCGACTACTACAGCAGCACGGTCACCGGTATCTCCTTCGAGCCCGGAACCCCCGTGACCCAGAACTTCAACCTGCAGCCACTGCCCAACCTAACGGTCAGCGGCGTGGTCACCGCCAACGACTATCCCGCCGGTTTAGCAGGCGCCTTGGTCGAGCTCTTCGGATACCACGACTACAGCGCCATCACCGACGCGAACGGCGCGTTCAGCATTGCGGACGTGAAAGGCAGAGCAGACACCCTGTCTTACTCCTGGGTAGTTTCCAAGGAAGGTTACCAGAGCGAGATCGGCGCCTTTGATGCCATCACCACCGACATCAACCTCGGCACCATCAACCTCACCGAATACCTCTGGACCCCATACAACCTGGTTGCCAGCCACGAAGGCAACGACGCCAGGCTGAACTGGGATCCCGCCGAACAACCCGACTTCCTGTTCTTCGATTTCGAACAAAACGACGGCGGCTTCACTGTCGATAATAACCCGAGCCCCGGCTGGGAATGGGGAACCTCCTCCTACTCCGGAGCCCATAGCGGCACCAAGGTTTGGGGTACGGTGCTGGAAGGCAACTATGCCAACAACGCGACCTATGACCTGATCTCGCCGCTGTCATATCCGATATTGAGTGGAGGCTACCTGACCTTCTGGCATCGCTATAACTTCGAATTCTACACAACGCCTACCTATTATGATGGCGGTATTGTGCAGATATCCACAGATGACGGCGCCACTTGGGAAACCATCACGCCTGTGGGCGGTTATCCATGCACCTCTTCTTCCACTCTGGGATACATCCCGATGTATGGTGGAGAACAGTTGGAATGGACCCAAGCCAGCTTTGACCTCTCCGAATATGTCGGACAAACGGTCAGGTTCAAATGGAGGTTGTTGTCTGAGAGTTCCGTTAACAGAGAAGGCTGGTATGTCGATGACGTCTTAATCGGCGTCCCCACCGCCAAAACAACTCTGATGAGGTTCGCCTCGCGCGACGGCGACCGCAGCCTCCAGAACTACAGCGTCTATCGCTTCCCTGTTGCCGAGGAAGAAACTCCTGCCAACTGGACCCTGCTGAGCAACAACTGCGCCACCGAAACCTATCTTGACACCGGCTTCGCGGCCCTGTCAAGTGGCGCTTACAAATGGGCAGTGAAAGCCAACTACAGCGGTTCCCTGGAATCAGAATCCATCATCTCCAACGCCCTCGGCATCTTTGGCATTCCGCAGAACGTGGTTGCCACCACCACAACCGATGGCAACGTGAACCTTGCCTGGACAGCGGAACCCGGCGCCAGCTACTACGTCATCTACGGCTCCCACGATCCCTACGGCACCTACACCGTCGTGGGCTACAGCGCCACCAACAGCTATGATTACGTAGTTGGCACCGATCCCTTCCACTTCTTCAAGATCGCCGCGGCTGATGGTGTAATGCCAACACCTGCACCTGCAGCCAAAACCAAGTAACCCGCGCGGAGATGCCACGGCATCTTCACGCACAGATATGGGCGGGATTTCGATCCCGCCCTCTTTTTGTTTACGAATTATGAGGGCATAAATAGCGGCACAGCGATCGCCTGGAGATCAACGGGATATCAACAACTGATCCTGCCTTGTTTGAAAAACGGGGAATTTGAAAAGCGAAAAACATCTTGACAGAAATGTTGCCCCCTTACGTTTTCAACAAAATCTGAGAGGTTGCTTGCTATTCTTTTTACCTTCAGTCTTCACTGGTGTTATCATAAGCATCAGGGTGGCTTAGCAGCAATACCCGATTATGTTAAAATATCGAAGCAAGGAGATGTGATGCCACGAAATATGGTATTTTGCTTAATTTCGTACAGGATCCAGGGATTGATCCCCCTCTGGCGTTACATCCAAAATCAACACACTTCCCTTGTCAGAAAGACAGATCTACAATCACAAATAATCAAGGAATACCCTACCGGCGTTTGCGAGCCTGTTTGCATGATAACATCGCACATTACCTCAGACCGGCTGCCGCGGGTAAGGTTAAGGAAAAAATGTATAACATCTCAACTTCAAAACCAAATCTGGGGCCAGGATATGGCAGGGAGATTCGTTTCCCATACTGAATCAGGTCCCTATCTGACTGACTATTAAAGATTCTTCACGCTAACTTCAGAACTCTATCTTAAGGAGAGACGATTTATGAAGAAATTAGTACTATTATTCATAACTACCTTGATATTGGGTGGTTTGTTTGCTGCTCCGCTGAACGAGGGATTTGAAAGCCCCACATGCCCCGCTGCCGGTTGGACCATAACATACGCCAATCAGTCATTCCCGTCCGGCAACGCCATGACGCATAGCACGGCTCAATTCTATGCAGGCGCTCGGTCTTTCCGTTTCTCTTCGTATAGCTCCGGATCCCCCTATGACCAGTACCTGATAACTCCAGAGCTGGATGTTACAGCAGGCGACCAAACTGTAAGCTTCTGGTACGGAAAATTTAACTACAGTACTGAAACCTTCAGAGTTGGATGGTCATCGACCGGTACGGAAGTTACTGACTTCACCTGGACGGCAGATATAACAGACGCATCGTCCACTTGGCAGCAATACACCAAGACCGACCTGCCTGTCGGCACAAAATATGTTGCCATACATTACAAATCAAGCTATAAATACTACCTTTACATTGATGAATTTGTGGGGCCTGAGGTTAACATAGCCCCCGAGCCAAGCAGCCACGTTACGGGTTTTACCGCCACACCTGACTATTTCAATGTTAAGCTTGACTGGACAGGCTCCACCGGCACGCAACTGCCCACAGGATACCTGATCCAGGCGATCAAGGTTGGTGCTGGCTCCTATGCCCCAGTCGCGGATGGAACTCCGGTTGCCTATGACACAGACTGGTCAGACGGCAACGCCGCGGTCACTGTACCCCATGCAACGGGTGCCAACACATACACCTTCTCTGGATTGATCTCCAACGCAGCCTATGAATTCAAAATCTGGCCCTACACCAACAGCGGGACCGACATCGACTTCAAGGTTGACACTCCCATCCCGACAGTAAACACTTCCACGCTGGATCCCACCATCTACGCCGCCGATCTGCCCTATCTGCAGAATTTCGACAGCGTGACTGCCCCGGCGCTGCCCACAGGTTGGTCCAAGCAGGTGTCTTCAACCTCTTCCTCCGCTGCTGTTGATACTTACTCTACCGGTACGCCCTACAGCGCTCCCAATCATGCTCGATTGGCCAATGGCAACGATTCGACGGCTGATTTGGTGCTGATCTCCCCTCCCATCGATCCCAACCTGTCAAGCCTGAAGGTGAAATTCTGGGCCAAAGGTGCCGCTAACTACACCTTGCAGGTTGGCACCATGGATGGAGCTGGAAGCAGGGCTGTGTTCACCAATGTGGAGACAATCAACCTCACTTCCACCTATACTGAGTACAGTGTGAGCTTTATTGGCTATGCCGGTACTGACCAGCATATTGCCTTCAAACACGGCTTGGGTTATACCTACCGCACTATCTACATCGATGATGTGACAATCGAGTTGCTACCCACCTTTGGTGTGTTGCAGGTTACTCCCGATCCGGTGGAATGCGGAACTATTTACGTTGGTACTGAAAAAGAGGTCACAGTGACCCTCGCTAATATCGGCGGAGCCCCCTTCGACATCTCCGCTGGCGGCATCACCCTCAGTGACTACACCAACTTCCAACTTGACAACCTGCCGGCGCTACCCTATACTCTGCAGCCAAATACCTCGGTTCAGATTACCGTAGTGTTTAATCCCACCGCGGCTGGCGCCCTGACCGCCAACCTGCTGATCAACGACACCCGCCAGACCAGCAGCATCGTGGTGAACGGCACCGGAGTTCAGCCCTTGGTCGGCGAAATCTGCGAGAACCCCTATCTGGCCACCCTGCCGCTGGTTGACTATTCCGGCACCACCAACGGATACGCCAACGACTATACCGCGGCGATGTTCACCGGATTGGGCAGCAACTACTATGTACAAGGCCCTGACTGGGTTGCCAAGGTAAGCATTCCCGGAAACGGCTGGTTGGATATCAGCCTGGCAAATCCCAGCGGAGACACAGCCAGCTACTATCCCGGTATATTCCTGGTCAACACCATTCCCAGCCTGGCCAACCCCGCCGCTGTGCTGGCCCAGGCTTACGGTAATGTCACTTCTCTCAATATTACCGACGAGGTGGTTTCTGCCGGAGATTACTATGTGATCGTGGACAACTGGGCACCCAACCCCGATTTCATCAACTTCGTGCTGAACATATCCTTCGAGCCTGTCTCCACCCCCCCCAACCCCGCCACTTTGGTTAGCCCGGCCGACGACGCGACCAACGTGCTCCTGACTCAGACCCTGAACTGGAGCAGCGGCGGCGGCTTCGTGGAAGGCTACCGTCTTTCCCTCGGTACCGTCAATCCCTATACCACTGTCGTCAACAACATAGATTTGGGCATGGATACCACCTATACTCCAACCTTGAACTACAGCACCGAATACTGGTGGACAGTGACCCCCTACAACAGCATTGGCGATGCTTCGCCCGTAACCGAATGGTCTTTCACCACCAGAGACGATCCCACCAGACCACTGCCTTATGTGCAGAACTTCGACAGTGGCACATCGCTGACTGACATAGACTGGACCGGAGACATGGGCATTTCCTCCACGCATGGTAAAGACGGCACCAACGGCCTGTACAGGAACCTGTACAGCTATGTCACCACATGCAACGCTATAACTCCCCCCATCGGGCCGATGACCAACGGGGTGGAGCTTAAATTCGATTACCGCATTGTTAACTATACTGGCTATCCTAACAACGCAACTGTTTTGGGAGCAAATGATAATATTCAGGTGCTAATCTCCACAGACAGCGGCACCACTTACAGCACCATCCACACGATTAACCAGGCCAACCATGTTACCAGCACCAGTTTCGCCACGGTAACTGTGCCCCTAACAGCCTATACCACCGGCAATATCATGCTGAAGTTCCAGGGTAACCGGGGCGAGGGAGACTATTACGTGGATTTCGACAACGTGATCGTGAGAGTGGCACCCACTGCTCCGGAAGCACCGATCCTGGTATATCCTGCAGATGGAGCTACAGACCTGCCCAAGACCGGCTTTAACCTGACCTGGCAAAACAACCCGATGGGTATGATACCGGATTACTTCAAAGTATTCCTGTGGACCGACGAACAAGGCGAATATGGCGGACCTTACTGGGAAACCGCTGACGCGACAGTGACTTCCCTGAACCCGACTGTGGTCATCCCGGAAGGTGCAACGGAACCTCTCAGCTTCGCCTATGACGAGCACTGGAACTGGACCGTCGCCGCAGTGGTCGGATCAGTTGAGGAAGTTGCTGTTTCCCGCCAGTTTACGATCCAAAGCGATCCCACCATCACCAACTTCCCTTGGGATGAAGATTTCGAAGACGGAGTCTTCCCGCCCATCGGCTGGACAGTGGTGGACGTGGATGGAGGCGGCACCTGCTGGGAAGCCAGTACCACCCAAAACCATACCACCGGTGGCACCACTTCCGCCAGGCATGTCTGGAGTTCATTGGTTCCCGCTCCCGGACAAAACGGCTGGCTGATCACTCCGCCCGCCGCCATTCCTAACTCCACTAATAATGTGTTCCTCTCTTGGTGGAATTACAATCAATACGCGAGCGATATGCAATACAACGGCGTGAAAGTGAATACCACCAACGATCCCGCCGATCCCAACTGGGTCGAACTATGGAGCCAGGACTCCGCTGCTGCCTCTTGGGGCAACGAAGTGCTCGACATCAACGCCTATAAGGGCCAGACGGTTTACTTCGCCTTCAACTACCAAGGCTACAACGCCGATGCCTGGCATGTGGATGACGTGAGCATTTACGAAGTCGCGGCGACTCTCGACGCCCCTGTGGTGACGATCGCCCTCAGTGCCGGACAGCCCACCCTCAGTTGGGATGCCGTCACCGGCGCAAACTCCTATCTGGTGTATGGCGCCACCGATCCCTACGCGGCAGATCCCTGGACCCTGCTGGATATCGTGTACACCCCTGGTTACACCTACACCGGCACCGCCCCCATGGAATTCTTCAAAGTGGTCGCTTCTGACGCTACCGCTCCCGGCCCCGTCAACAAACAGGCAACTCCCGCGAAGAACACCCAGATTCTCAACGCGCCCAAAGGCTTCTTTAAGGCCGATCTGCGCAAGTAACCAACAAACCTGACGCGGGACCTTCCGCGCCTCTGATATCGAACCCCCGCAGCGCCGCGGGGGTTTTTCGTTTCATCCTCTGTGCAAAAATAGAACGCGGATAACAGGAT
>DFUX01000007.1:0-10388 GCA_002379855.1 Cloacimonetes bacterium UBA4175
ATCATACGGATGAAACGGATTACACGGATTAACGGATAAATCGTTTTGCCCTGTTCTATCTCATTGCTAACGACACCGTTTCACCGTTCCACTTTACTATGCCATTTCAAAAGACTGGATCACGGCTCGCAGGCCGTGATGACACGGTTTTTTAGCCTACTGGTGTTCGTTTCGGGGAACCTTTCCACCATTTCACCTTTCCACCTTTCCACCTCAAAACACCTTTTCCACGGATATCATAAGAGAATGTCAGATTACAAATAGCGTAAAATAGTCTGGTGAAAGCAAATTGGTATCAGGCAAGGAAAAAAGGATTTGACAATATTGCGCAGTTGTAAGGTGATGCAATTTAATGTAAGTTACTAAATTGAAAAAGCATAGGAGTAAGCGTATGAAATTGTACATACGTGTTTTCGGACTGATGCTTGTCCTCGCTCTGGCTCTGGCCGGATGCAAGGTTTCAACAGGCAAGGATCAGAACGGGCAAACCCTGGATACGGTTCAGGGTCTCTTTGTGCGGGATATTCCCAACGACGGAGGCGATGGCCTGGTCATAGGCTGGAAGCCCCTGCCCCGCGAAAAGAGAATCCAGGAATACCGCATATACAGGGGACTCACCCCCGATTCCCTGTTCTATCTTGCATCCGTGGCGGTGAACGTGAAAACCGGCGTTGCCTCGGACAGCATGTATTACTACGATAGCGGCTACAACGATTTTGTGGACATCAACTCGCCTGGAAAGCTCAAGCACGAAAAGCAGAAGAAAGGCAGCATCCTGTATCGCAGCATCCCCCGCGATATGGAATTGGTAGCCAGGTTGAGCGAAGGATACAACCTTTACTCGATAATGGAATCCACAGACTACTATCGCCGGACGAAGAAAGCTTTTTCCGCCGATTCGGAAGATAAGACCGTCTATTCTGGCGTGAAAATCAACCAGCAGAGCATCTCTGCTTCCCTGAAGACCTACAATCCTGACAGCGAAGAAGACAAGATTTTGTATTACTATACCGTGGTTCCGGTGAATGAGCGCAACCAGTATCTGGGAATTGCCGAACCCAAGTGCGGATTTCCCGTGGATGACGCGCCCGAGGCTTCTCCCAATCTCTATTGCACCGCTTTGCAAGACAGCATGACGCTGCGCTTTGAGTGGGAGTATCCGGTCAACAAATCCGACCTTGCTTTCTACCAGATCATGGCAGTGCCCGAGATGCCGGATTCGCAATGGTGCAAGATCAAGGGCACGCCCCAGGCCATGGCCAACGCGCTGCCTGTAGCCCAGGGTCAAATCAATGGAGGCGCGTTCAAAAACTACGCGGCGGTCAAACATGACGAATTGCCGGCCGGCTTGAGTTGGGAACGGGCTTCCACCAGCCGTTACGCGATCCAGTTTTATGATTACAGAAACAACCCCTCCCCCTTGTCCCGCCAAGCCTGTGTAGTTCTTTCGGACAGCAGCAAGCTGCCCCAGGCAGCCCAGTTTGTGGTGGAAGACAAACCCAACGACAAGGGCGACAGGCTCACAGTCGTTTGGAACGAACCGATAGTATTCATCAGCAAGACCTCCATTATCAAACGCGAGAACGGTAACAAAGGCCTGTTCGCGAAGCTCGGTCTGGCAGGAAAGGGCGGCACCAGGCTGAAGATCAATTACCAGCTTAACAAGACCGACGTGCAGAAGGTCAACAACATCTACTTTGAACTGCTGGTTCCCGGTTCGGACAAACCCTTTGCCAAGGTGAACGAATTCTATCAGGACAACATCATCAAGGTCACCCTGCCAAAGGGATATGATCTGAACAAGGGCCTCAAGGTGCGCATCAAGATGAACACCAGCCCTTACGAGATCAACCCCAAAAACGGGCGGATCACCTATCAGAAAGGCCGTTTGGTACCCAACTATGTGCTGGAGCAAAACCTCGTCTGGGACAACCAGATGATGTCGCTGATGCCTTCCGCGGAACTCTTCAGGAATGGAGTGGATGTTTCCTCCGTACACAATACGGTGTTCCGTAAAACATTCAGCGGCTCGCAGTTTACCCTGGTGAAAAAGAACACTTCCTACGACAACAGCCTGGATGTCACCATCCCTTACGTTGCCAACGTGGGCAAGCCCGTGCTGGGCTTCAACTTTGTGAAGGGCGGCACGCTTTACACCTATATGGGCGGCGAGCGCTACACCCGCAAGCTGAAGGCTGGCGAAAAGGTTCAAAACCTGACTTTGGTGGAATCGCAGATCGACCTGAAATATGTCAAGCAGGACGATCCCAAGGATTCCCGCACCATCCGTACCAGCGTGTTCAAGGATGAAGCCGCGAAGGAACTGGATAAGATGCGGCAGGACATCAAGGACAACAAGGCCGAAATAGCCACCAAGCAAGCGGAAATGAAAGCTATTCCCGGCGGGGCTGCCAATCCCCAGGCGCAGGCTTTGCAACAGCAGATTGAAGCCTTAACAGCGAAAAACGAGAGTCTGGCCAAGACCATCAAGATCTACGAGAATGACCCGGATTACAAGAAATCCCTCACTTTCCGCGGCAACCGCGGCAGAATGAACTTCGTGGCTTCCATCCGCGAACCGCTCAGCCGCCTGCAATCCTACATGATCGTCAAGACCAACGGCCGCGGCCTCTTCACCGAATCCTATCCCGAAAAGGATGCCCAAGGCGACTATATTTACAACCTGGCGGTATCCAACTGGTTCGACTGGAACAAACTGGTCACCCTCGTCGCCTGCATCATCTTCGGCGTGGGGGTGGTGGTCTTCGTGCGACTGGCCAAGCAAGGCAAGGATCTCTATATCCGTCCCATCGCGGGCTTGCAGGAGATCGACAACGCCATCGGCCGCGCCACGGAGATGGGACGCCCGATGCTGTATTGTATGGGTAACGGCGGTCTTTCCGATGTGGCCACCCTGGCTTCCCTGGGAATCCTGGGACTGGTGGCCAGAAAAGCCGCGGAATACGACACCAAGCTGATCGTCCCCTGCTACGACTACATTGTCATGCCCATCGCCCAGGAGATAGTGAGAGAGGCTCACTACGCCGTGGGGCGTCCGGACAGCTACGATAAAAACAACATATTCTATCTCACCTCGGTGCAATTTGCCTATGTGGCTGGCGTGAACGGCATCATGATCCGCGAACGCATGGCCACCAACTTCTTCCTGGGCTATTTCGCCGCGGAAGCCCTGCTGATGACAGAAACCGGAAACACCGTGGGAGCCGTGCAGATCGCCGGCTCGGACGCCATCACGCAGATACCTTTCTTTATCACCACCTGCGACTACACCCTGATCGGAGAAGAGCTCTACGCCGCCTCGGCCTACCTCAACCGCGAGCCGATGCTGCTGGGGACTCTGAAAGCCCAGGACTATTTCAAGTTCCTGATTCTGATCTTCGTGATTCTGGGCGGCATTTTGGCAAGCTTCCAGGTCACAGGTTTAATGCAACTATTCCCTATTAAATAGAAGAGGTCGTAAATGAAGAAGACAATACCATTAATGATAGTGATCCTGGGAGGAATCGTCTGGGTGCTGTGGGTCTTTGTGCCGCACAGACTGCTGCAGGATGTATTCTACTACGATTTCTATGTACCCTGGATTCGTGCCATGTCTCCCTTCGGGATGCTCTTGGGCGTGATCAGCCTTTGCATGATGCACACAGCCAAGATTCGCCGCAAAGCCCCCAAATGGCAATACAGTTTCTTCTTTTTCGCCGGTTTCATCATCACGGCTTTGGCTGGATTCATCGGCGGAACCCAGAAGGGCGGCCTCTATATGTGGCTGTTCGAAAATATGCAGATGCCGATGAGCGCCACGATGTTCGCTCTGCTGGCTTTTTATATGGCTTCCGCCGCCTACAAGGCTTTCCGCGCCCGTTCCGCGGAAGCCACCGTGCTGCTGGTGGCGGCGATAGTGGTGATGCTGGCTCAGGTGCCGCTTGGCGTCAAGATCAGCAAATACCTGCCTGATATTTCCCAATGGATCCTGGACGTGCCGAACCTGGCGTCCAAGCGCGGAATCCTGCTGGGTGTGGGTCTGGGCAGCGTGGCCACCACCCTCAAGATCCTGTTGGGCATCGAGCGCTCGTATCTGGGCGGAGATTAAAGGCGGAGGTGAAAATGAATCTGTTTGAAAGACTGCAAAAGCTCGACCGCCGGTGGATCTACATCGTGGTCGCCCTGGCGATCGTCATTCCCCTGATGATCCCCTATAACTCCGACAACATCACCTCTCCTCCCACGGAGAACACATATCAGTTGATAGACTCCTATGCCGGCCGGGAAGACCGCGCCGTCCTGCTCAGCTTCTGGCACGATGCTTCCACCATGCCGGAACTGTATCCGATGGAAGTGGCGATCATCCGCCACTGCTTCGAGCGTAATGTGAAGCTCTTCCTGCTTTCCTTCCTGCCCACCGGAGCCCCCATCATCGACTATGCCGTGAACTCCGTGAAAGAAGAGTATCCGGACATCAAGTCTGGAGTGGACTACTGCAACTTTGGCTATATCCCCGCCGCCCTGATCATGCCAACCATCATCGGCATGGGCGACGACATTGCCACGGCGGTGCCCACCGACGCCGAAGGGCGCAAGGTGGAAAACCTGCCCATTATGAAAGGGATCAACAACTACAGCGAGATGAACCTGGTGGTGGAGTTTTCCGGCTCCGTGGCGGGCGGCTACTGGCTCACCTATGCCAGGCCCAAGTTCGGCACCAACATCGCCGTCGGCGTCACAGCCGTTATGGCGGCGGACGAATATCCCTACCTGCAAACCGGACAGTTCATCGGCATGCTGGCGGGCTTGAAAGGCGCTGCCGAATATGAGAAGCTGGTGGATGTCTTTGCCGCTTACCGCGCTCCCGGCGACCCCATGGGCGTCACCTACGACGAGGAAGGCAACAAGATAGTCCCCGGCCGCTCCTTCAGCAGCGACGTTCTGGAGGACGAATCCATCCAGAAACTGCTCAAGATCACCACTCAAACCAAGGCTGTTTTCTCGCAGAAGGAGTTTGACAGGTTCCTGGCCAACTATCCTCCGGAAGTCCAGGCTTTGATGAGCAGCTACAAGACCGAGGAGGACAACAACGTGGTCATCGACGTCACCAAGGTGAAAGAGGACGACCAGAAGAAGCTTGGCTACACAGCCTGGAACGACCTCAACCGCATGACCCACAACACCATCTATAAATTCAAGACGGCCCGTATCGGCATGAACGCCCAGTCGGTGGCCCACATCATGATAATTCTCTTTATCATCATCGGAAACATCGGCTACTTCATCAGCCGGGCCAAAGCGCAAAAGAAGTAAGGGAGGATAAAATGTCTTTTGAATTATTTAGCAACCTGGTTGGAGCCTTCTTCACCCTCTGCATCTTCTCCTTCCTTTACAAGGACAATCCGTTCTATCAGATGTCCGAACAACTGCTGGTGGGGATATCCCTGGGCTACTCCGTGGTACTCACCTACGAGCGCGCCTTCATCCCCTTCTTCGTCCAGCCCATCTTCCTCAAACACCAATGGATACTGATCATACCCAGTATCATTGGAATTTTCTACCTGTTCCGCTTTTCCCGCAAATACAGCTGGCTTTCGCGCTATCCAATCGCCTTTTCCATGATGGGGGTGGGCGCGTCCGTTCCCTTGGCCATGCACAACAGCATTCTGGTGCAGATGCGCCAGGCTATGGTGCCGATCGAAAACATCAACCTGTTGCTGATCTTCATCGGAACTATCGCCGTGTTGCTCTACTTCTTCTTTTCCAAAGCCCACACCGGCGCCTATGGGAAGTTTGTGGATATCGGCAAATGGTACATGATGGTTGGCTTTGGCGCGTCATTCGGACTAACCGTTATGGCGCGTATCTCACTGCTGATCGGACGTATCCAGTTCCTGGTCAACGACGTCATCAAAGCGATATTCAACTAAATAAACACAGATCATGAGGGGGGGAGCCCGGTCTTCCCCCCGGATTCTGTTCAGGCGTCGATGCCACACCAGCAATGCTCCAAGGGATAAAGCAATGAAAAGATATTATTTGTTCTGCCTCTTAGTTCTGATATCACTCCTGCTGGCCATGGGCGGCTGCGTCCGCGGCCGTTCCGCAAATGCCGGGGTGGAGGTCTTTGAAGCTCTCGACATGCCCCACGACGATGGCAGCGGAGTACTCCTGAGATGGAAGCCTCTGGACAAAAGCCACCGGATCATCCAATATAACGTCTATCGCGGCCATTCGCCGGACAGCCTCTTCCTGCTGGGCAATATCGAAGTTGACCCCAAACAGGGTGTGATGGGCGAATACCTCTTTTTCTACGACCGGGATTATCTCCCCCTGGTCCAGTTTGAGACTGCTCCCTCAAAATTGAAAAAGGAAAAACACCAGGCTCCGGACAGCCCCCTCTACCAGGCAGTTCCCAGGGACGCGAACGTTGTGAGCACCATGCTTCCCCATTACAGCGTGCTGGGCAATCTCACAGCCCGCGGTTTCTACAACGGCTCCCGCCGGGTGGAAAAGGACGGCGAAGAGGGCAAGGAAGTCTTTGCCGGCTTCAAGCTTAACCAGTTTGAAAGCATCTATGCCAACCCCCTGCCCGGAAACACCTACTATTACAGCGTAGTGGCGGTGACCGAGACAGGCAGGCGCACTCCCGCCGCCCGGGTCTGCAGCGTTATCCCCGTTGACAACCGGCCGGATTCCAGCGCGGTGTTTGCCACCACCTACATCCAGGACACCAGGCAGTTCAAGTTTGAATGGAGCCCTCCCACGGGAACCACCGATATCGGCCTCTGGCAGGGCTGGCTGATGCCCAAAAGCCTGCTCCCGCTTTACCGGCAGGAACAGCAGAAGAACGCCTCCGCCCCGGACAGCGTGTTTTACGCCGCCTGGCAAAACGGTTCCATAAGGCTCTTTGAACACACTCCTCCCTATTGGAGCCAGACCTTTTACCACCAGGTGGACGCGGCCGCGGAAGGCATCAATCTGCCTTCCAGCCTGCAGGACTACATTCCTGTGCTCAGCTTTATGGACTACGGCGGTTTCCAGGCAGCCACCCTGGGCAAAAGCGCGCAGGTCAAAAACTCCGCGGAACTGCCCATCGTGCCGGCTTTCCAGGTGATTGACAAGGTCAACGACAAAGGCGACAACCTCATCGTTTCCTTCGGCAAGCCCTTTGCCTTCATCACGCAGGCTTCCTATACCAGCTCCCGGAAAAACAAGCTGAGGGTGAACTACGAACTCTCCAAAAACGAGCATTACGAGATAGACAGGCTGCGCTTTACCTTCCAGGATACTGCCAAAAACACCTTGGGCACGGTCACGGAATATTATCTGGACAACGTGATAAAGTTCAAGCTGCCCGCCGGCCTCGCCAAAAACCAAAGCTTCAGGGTGCGCGTCGAGTTTCGCCTGCGGGGAGAGAAGGATTTCGATCCCCAAGTGGTCTGGCAGGATGTGACTTACGACGCCAAGGCTATGCGCTTCAACGGCAGCGGGGTCACCCTCAACGGCCAGTTGCTCAACAAGTATTTCTTCGATGTCTTTGCCAAAAGCAAACTGGATTCGGATTACAGCCCCGTCATGCGCATCGGCGGAATTTCCCGCGCCTTTGACCACACCATCCCCTTTGAAGACACCGTCACCCCCGAGATCGTCGGCTTTGACCAGAAGACCGGCAGGCTGCTGCTTGAACCCAATTTCAAAGTGGCAAAGGACCCCGTCAGCGGAGCGGTTTTATGGGCTCCCCTTTACAAACAGGATTTTGCCCCCTATCTGACCAATCTGGAGAAAGAACTGGCCGAGCTCAAAGCCGGGCTGGCGCCCGATGACAGCCTTTCCGAGGCAGCCCAGGAATTGCGGGACAAACAGGCCGAACTGGATTTCGCTCGCAACCATCCCGCCTACGCCCAGGCCAAAGACGCAAAGTCGGACAAAGCCTGGCGCAAGGTCTTCCGGGCTGAAAAGGACAAAAACAGCCGCAGCTATGCCTATCAACTGCTGATGACCGATGGCAAGGGCTTCTGGAACATCGCCGAACCAGCCTCCGGCGACGGTGAAGAGATTTGGAACTATCCCGTGGGAAACTGGTTCGACAACACCAAATGGGCAACCCTGATCGCTTCGTTTGTAATGCTCGCGCTGGTGGTTTACACCGTATCAATATCCCGCCGCAAAGAATTGTATATCCGCCCCATCGCGGGATTGGCGGAGCTTGACAACGCCGTGGGCCGCGCCACCGAGATGGGACGCCCGGTCATGTTCGTTCCCGGCTGGGGCACCCTGGGCGACGTGTGCACCATCTCTGCCATGATGATCCTCAACCAGATCGCCAAAAAGACCGCCGAATACGACATCCGGCTCATCTCCCCCCATGTGGACTACTTTGTGGTTCCTTTGGCGCAGGAGATGGTCCAAACCGCCTACAGCGAGATGGGCAGGCCTGACGCCTACAACCAGAACGACATCTTCTTCGTTTCCGATACCCAGTTCGCGTTCTGCGCGGCGGTAAACGGCATCACCGTGCGCGAAAGGGTCGCCACCATCTTCTATATGGGCTACTTCTACGCCGAGGCCTTGCTCATGACCGAAACCGGAAACCAGTCCGGAGCCATCCAGATCGCCGCCACCGATGCCATCACCCAGATTCCCTTCTTTATCACCACCTGCGACTATACCCTCATCGGTGAAGAGTTCTACGCCGCTTCCGCCTACCTTTCCCGCGACCCGAGCCTGGTGAGCATGCTCAAGGCTCAGGACTATTTTAAGCTGATTATCGTCGTCTGCGTGATAATAGGGGTGGTCTTATCCACAGCCCACGTCAACGCGTTCCTTAACTTCCTGCCCTTCGAGTGATCCTGCCCCTGCGGCGGGGTCGCTCCCGGTCGGGTTAAACACCCAATATAAAGGGAGATCGAACGATGCGAGTCCTGCTCGTTTCACCCCGCGCGCGTACCAGCGGCCTGGAAAGCCTGCGCAAGGGACATCAGATTATCCAGGGCCTGGTCTATGTGGCTGCCGCGGCGAGGGATGCCGGGCACAAGGCCACGGTGGTGATTGCCGACCGCGAGACCCTGCCCCGCTATATCAGGCGCTATCAGCCTGACTTGGTGGGCGTTTCCTGCGTGACCGCCACCTATCCCGTAGCCCGCGAAATCCTCATCGATCTGGCGCAAAACTATCCCGGCCTGCCCACCATCATCGGCGGGCATCACGCCACCTTCATGTACCGCGAAGTTTTGGCGGAGACCGGCGTCAGCTATGTCTGCCGCGGTGAAGGGGAGGAGGTCTTTCCCGCCCTTCTGGCGGCTCTGGAAAAGGGTGAACGCTATCCTGAAATCCCCGGTATCGTCTTCCTTAAGGACGGCCATTACCACAACGACGGGCACATCGCGATTTTGGACGATCTCAGCCGCCTGCCCCGCATCTCCATGGATCTGGTGGCCCCGGAGTTCAGCTTCACGCCCAAGCTGGTTTCCAGCCGCGGCTGCCCCTTCCGCTGTTCCTTCTGCTCCATCTCTTCCTTTTATGGCGGCAAATACCGCCAGCGTCCCGTGGAGAACGTCATTTCCGAGCTGGAGGAGTTCGTTTCTTGGGGCTACAAGGATTTCTGGTTTCACGACGACAACCTCACCGCCGATATCAGATGGGTGAACGAGTTTTGCCGCCAGCTTGAAGAGCGCCGCCTCAAGATTCGCTGGAACTGCATGAGCCGCGTGGACGTTATCTACAAGCATCCCGAGCTTTTTGCCAGGATGGCGGCCTGCGGCTGTTCGCTGATCACCATCGGCCTGGAAAGCGGCGTTCCTGAAGTGCTGGAAAAGATGCACAAGCAGATCGACAGCACCCAGGTGAAAAAGGCGGTGGACACGCTTAACCGCCTCAAGATCAGCCATGTCTGGTATATGATCCTGGGCAGCGGCGATGAATTTGACCATCCCCGCTATATCCGCCAGAACATCCGCTTTTTCCGTTCCCTGCCCCTGGGAATCGTGGTGATCTCCCTGCTCACGCCCTTCCCCGGCACGGAGGTCTTTGACAGGCTGCAAAAGGAAGGCAGGCTGCTTCATTATGACTGGGAAAAGTATGACCTCACCCACTGCGTTTACCGGCCTCAAGGGATGAGCCCGCAGGAGCTGGAACGCTTCCAGTCCAAAGCCTACCTCAGCATCTATCTGGGGAAGAAATGGCGGCTGATCCCCATGCTCTACAAGGGTTTTCGCTCCGGGACACTAAAGTTCCGCTCGGTGAGCACAGGTTTCAAGGCTCTGCTCAGGACGGCCCTTTTCAAGACCAAGTTTTCGGACGCGATCATCAAGCGCCGCTGAAAGAATCGGCCACCAGGCCATAAAGCCGTGATCCAGTCTTTTTGAATAATCATCCACAAATTACAC
>DFUX01000007.1:10430-12683 GCA_002379855.1 Cloacimonetes bacterium UBA4175
AAATTAACACGAATTAAAAAGCAGGATACAAGGATAAGCGTCCAATCCAAACACAACCACCAAGCTACAAAACAAATCATACCCGACAATATTCCGCGTCATCACGGCCTACCGGGGTCCTCGCCGGATCGGTAACGATCCGGTGGGGTGGTTTGAGCCGTGATCCAGTCTTTTGGAAACAACCAGCCAGCCCGAAACAATCCCATCAGGCTATATACTGTGTCATCCCGGGCAAGCGTGCTTGACCCGGGATCCAGTCTTTTGGAAACAACCAGCCAGCCCTGAAACAATCCCATTATGTCAATCCGTGGCAATCTGCGCCTTTTATCCGCGTGTATCTGCGTGAACTGCTTGACACGGGATCACACACTGTATAGCTTGGGTGTGGTCTGTTTATAGGTCGGGTGTTTACTTTGCCCGCGCAACCAACATCTTGAGAGAGATGCTATGGCTCCCGGTGCTTATCAGGCAGTAGTACATACCGCTCGCGCAGATGTTGCCGTGCCTGTCCCTTCCGTCCCAGTTTACGAAACTGGTTCCGGCTGTTAGGTTCCAGTCTCTCAGTTCCTGCCCCACGGAATTCAATATGGTCAACCTTGCTTGCAGGCCGTCTTTCACCCCGCAAACTATCTCGCAACTGCCTCCCTCGGGCATGGGATTGGGTTCCAACTTTTCCAGCCAGCATTCCGCGG
Organism: Cloacimonetes bacterium UBA4175; assembly: GCA_002379855.1. Taxonomy (GTDB): domain Bacteria; phylum Cloacimonadota; class Cloacimonadia; order Cloacimonadales; family Cloacimonadaceae; genus Syntrophosphaera. The sequence goes on from DFUX01000007.1 coordinate 11,123, forward strand.
CAGTGGGGGAGTCCGGTTTGGTGGCAGGTTCGCAGCTCATGAGCGACAGGCAGCTTAGGATCAGGATGGCTGCCGATGTATATAGCATTATCTTGTTCATAATTCCTTCAATCGCGGATACGCGTCATTTGCTTAGCAGTTGATACAAGCCCAGGATGTTTGCCGAAACGCCATAATCGTAGGCGCTTTTTTGGTTCCTCAGCCTGCCCCTGGGAAAAAGTGCGTGATTCAGGCGCGCCGAAAAGAGGTCGCGATAGTGGAGATTGACGCCCCAGCCGTAGGTTTGGCCGCTAATATTTCCAGCCTTGTCATGGTGGTATCCCGTGCGCAGGAAGATGGTGTCGAAGACCCCGGCTTCGCAGCCGAATCCCAGAAGCGGCGCGTCATCGCTGAACTCCTCCGCCGCGCCTAACAACACTCTGCCGCTGCACAAGTTGCGGACTGCCGAGGCAAGGCCGTACCCTTGGGAGTAGTGAGGATTTTCCGCGCTTAGCGAAATAGCTCCGCCAACGCTCAGACGCTTGTAAATTGGATCTCCGGATGCTTGCCCCGAGTATTCCGCCTTGCCGTCGAAAGCATTGATATACGCCGCTCCGAAGGAGTATTCCAGATCAAAACCGGATTGGAGCGTGCTGCCCAGACAGGCAGACAGTCCCAGATTGACGCTTTCCGCTTTCTTCAAGCTAAAGAGAACCCCCTCATTATCAGGATCGGGACGTGAATCGCTCGCGTTACTCACCCAATTTGCGCCCAAAGCCAGATGCCTGACGTATTTTGGAAACGCGCCGGGTGCCATCAAGGCCAGTGCCGCGGGCAGGTTCACCGAGAAACCGAGGGTCGAGGAATCTTCGTTCAGGGAAAAGTTATCCACAAGCTCGCCAGTGCTGTCCGAGACGGCAAACTCTCCCAACTCGACTCCGGCGCTGTTGCTGTTTCCCAAAGCTGGAAGCAGCAGCGCGAAACCGTGATACGACACCCCGAGTAAAGCAGCCCGGTATTCCAGGTTTTCCGTTTTCAGTATATCGCTTTTGTGCATATACAGATAGCTCGTGTGTGAATACGCGATGCCCTCTCCCAGGGAAGCGAAAGCGGGGTTGCCGTAAGTGCAAAGGGGGTCTTTGTGCCAGTGGTTTACCACGCCCACAGGACTGCCACCCAGAGCCATGTTGACCGACGACGGCTCAAGCCCGTTCCAGGCAAATCCCTGGTATGATGCCGCGCCCAACGCGCCAAGAAGGCAGAACAAAGCCATTGCCAAAATACATTTCTTGCTCAAATCGGATCCTCCTTTTGGATTGCGGACCATTTGAAACACTTATATTTGCACATAAAGCGGCTGTCAAGTAATAATTTCCGCCTGGCGCGCTTTGGGGTCTTGGTGTGCTTTGTTCCTAAAAGACTGGATCCCGGGTAAGCCACCCCAGAGGGGGCTCCGACTTCCCGGGATGACACAGTATGTAGCCTGGTGTGGGCTGTTTCGTGGCTGGGTGAAAAGCCTTATTCTTTTACCATAGTAATCCGTAAATCAGTCAAATCCGTCAATCCGTATAAGATTGGCATG
>DFUX01000007.1:12764-13146 GCA_002379855.1 Cloacimonetes bacterium UBA4175
TAACGGATAAATCGTTTTGCGCAGTGTTATATTTCATTGCTAACGACACCATTTCACAGTTCCACTTTACTACGGCCATTTCAAAAGACTGGATCCCGGGTCAAGCGTGCGCTTGCCCGGGATGACACGATATGTAGCTTTGATGGCGTTGTTTCGGGGCTGGGTGCTTGTTTCTAAAAGACTGGATCCCGGGTCAAGCCAGTGTTGACACGGTGTGTAGTCTGTGGACGGTTTGTTTCGTGGTCAGGAGGTTGTTTCCGCAAAAAAGGCCTTGACACGCATACCCCGCCCGTGGACAGGTGAACTCCGTTAAAAACACCTGAGGACCCGCATGAACGAAGGTGTCATACCCTAAAATGATTATAAGTCCATATCTCTTACA
>DFUX01000055.1:0-22269 GCA_002379855.1 Cloacimonetes bacterium UBA4175
CTGTTTTTACAGCATTGGGTTGGCTGGATTTAGTCGTGGATGAACACTGGTAGGAAAATCCTTAAAAGACGGGATCCCGGGTCAAGTGGTTCACGCAGATAATCTAAGGGCTGCGGAAGTCTGTTCGGCAGAGGCAACGGAGTTGCCTGTTTGAAAGAGACCTCCGGTCTCTGTGGCAAACGGACTTTGCCACCCCCGGGATGACGCGGTAATGTAGTCTGGGTGGGTTTGTTTCGGAACTGGCTGGTTGTTTCTAAAAGACTGGATCCCGGGTCAAGCAAGCTTGCCCGGGATGACACAGTATATAGCCTGATGGTTCTTGTTTGTTCGGGGGAACCTTTCCACCTTTCATAAATCCTGCTGATCCTGTCGATCCTGTCATCCGCGTTCTATTTCCTTTCCACGGCCTAATCGTAGCACCTATATATATAGAGGAGGGTTGGCCCTCATTTGCATCCCGGGTTCCGGCTTGGGTCTTCCTGGGGTCAACCTTATAATTTATAAGGATGACCTAAGGATGATGGCATAAAAGCCAGTCGCAGCAAGGGAGGGCGCTATGAAGGAAAATGGAGATGGTTGCCGGAATATTGTGTGAAGTGAAAACGCTTAGCTGCTGTAAGTGTAAGGGAGAGAACGGCTATTTGCCTTGCTCGCGCCGGAGCTTCAGCCACCATTGCAGGCGTTTCTCAATTTCCTTTTCAAAGCCGAATTTACCGGGTTTGTAATATTCCTTGTCCTGCATTTGTTCCGGGAAATACCTCTGATAGGAGTAATGCTGCTCAGAATCGTGGTCATACTGGTAGTCTTTGCCGTAATCCAGCTCTTTCATCAGCTTGGTGGGAGCGTTGCGGATGTGCAGGGGAACGCCGTAGTGGCTGGTGGAGCGCGCGTCCTCTGCCGCCGCCGAGTAAGCCGTGTAGAGCGAATTGCTCTTGGGCGCGGTGGCCAGATAGACCACCAGTTGCGCCAGGGCGTTGTTGGCCTCCGGCATGCCCAGAAAGAGGACCGTGTCTTTGACCGCGATGGCCAGCACCAGCGCCTGGGGATCCGCCAGCCCCACATCCTCGGAGGCAAAGCGGATCAGGCGGCGAACCACATAGCGAGGGTCTTCGCCGGCTTCCAGCATCCTTGCCAGCCAGTAGAGCCCGGCTTGGGGGTCGGAGCCGCGCAGGGACTTGTGCAGGGCGGAAATCAGGTTGTAGTGCTCCTCGCGGTCTTTGTCGTAAAACATGGTCTTCTTTTCCAGCACCGCCGCCAGTTCCTTGATGGCCGGATGCGGATCCTCGCGCAGCCAGGGTTCCAGCAGTTCCAGTTGATTCAGTGCCCGGCGGGCGTCGCCGCCGCTTTGGGTGGCCAGCCAGCCGATCACATCCCCGTCCCTTTCCAGGCCGAGTTCGTCCACGCCCCGGCTGAGGATGGCTTTCAGGTCTTCCTCGCCCAGCATTTCCAACACAAACACGTGGCAGCGTGAGAGCAGCGCCGGAATCACCTCGAAGGAGGGGTTTTCGGTGGTGGCGCCGATCAGAATCACCGCGCCGGACTCCACATAGGGCAAAAAGGCGTCCTGTTGCGATTTATTGAAGCGGTGGATTTCGTCTATGAAGATGATGGTGCGCTGGTTTTGGCGGCGGTGGGCGTAGTCCGCGTCCTTCATCACCGCCTTGACGTCGCTGATGCTGGAAAGCACCGCGCTGAACTGGACGAAGCGGTGGGGGGAGGCGTGTTCGATGATGCGGGCGATGGTGGTCTTGCCGGTGCCGGGAGGGCCCCAGAGGATGAAGGAGTGGTAGTCGTTGCTCTCCAGCATCTTGCAGAGCAAGGAGTTGCTGGATACCAGCTTGTCCTGGCCGCGCAATTCCCGCAGGGAACGGGGGCGCAGCTTTTCCGCCAGTGGAGCCTGCCTTTCGCTTAGCTCCTGCTCTTCCAAAAAGTCGGTTTGATCGGATGCCATGGATACTCCTTAAAAAGCTATGCCGTTTGGCGGATAAGTTCGATCACATTGATGTTTTTCAGCCTCCGCAGCGGGAGGATCACGCTGAGGATGGTGATGCCGTAGGACGCCAGCGCCACCAGCAGGTAGTCTTGCCAGAAGACGCGCACCGGCAGGGCCTGGGGCTGGATGTCGCCCATGTCCAGGCGGACGATGCCAAAGCGCGTTTGCAGCCAGAGCAGCAGAGATGCCAACAGCAACCCTCCCACGATGCCGAGGGTGGAAAGGATCAGCGACTGGCGTAAAAACAGGCCGCGCAGATCGGACTCCGTGTAGCCCAAAGCCTGCAGCAAGCCCAGTTCCCTTTTCTTTTGGACGATGGCCTTGAGCATATTTCCGGTCAGGTTGAAGGAGGCGATCACATACATGAAAAGCAAAAGCACGAACATCAGGTATTTCTCGAAGCGGATGGCGCTGTAGAGGCTGGCATCGAAGCTGCTCCAGTCATCCACCCGGTAAGCGGCGAGGGATTTGCGCAGGGAACGGGCGTAGGCTTCCGAGCGGTCAAAATCCGGAGTCTTCACCTCCACGTAGTCCGCTTCATCACCATAACCGCTGAAAAACCGCGCCACGTCCAGCGGGATGTAACTGAAGGTGAGGTCGTAATCCGGCATGCCGGCGGAGAAGATACCCGCCACCCTCAGGGTGCGCACCCGGGGAATCAGGCCAAAGGCCGTGGGCACGGTGAAAATGGGGGAAAGCAACTGCACCTCGTCGCCGATTGTCACGCCAAGCTTCATGGCCAGGGCGGAGCCAAGCGCGATGCCTCCCCCGGCGAAGGCCTCGCTCTGGATATTGCCCGCCAGCATTCCCTGAGGCTGGTTGGGGGTGTATCCCTTCTGAGGCATGAGAGCCCCGCTGATCCCCGCCTGCAGGGTGGGATCGATGCCAAAGCAGAGCGTGGTGGCCAGTTCTCCGCCCCGTTTGAGCACCAGCTCGTTGCGGATCACTGGGGCGGCTTGAAAGCCTTGGGAACGCAGCCGGTCTGCCAACAGATAGGGTTCCGCGAGGGGTTTGCCGTCTGCGGTGCTGACGCGTATCTCGCTCAGGGAGCCGGTGATGCGGTCGCGGATTTCGGCGCGGAAGCCGTTCATCACGCTGCTCACGCAAAGCAGGGCAGTCACCCCCAGCAGGATGCCGGCCACGGTGAGGTAATGCGCCCTGCCAATCGGGCCGACGCTTCTGTTTTGCAGGAACTTCAAGGCCAGCCACAGCTTGCTCTTGTTTTTACGCTTGTCCATACGGACACTCTTTGCCATCCTCGCTCTCAAGTCAAGATAATAATCGGACAGATTATGCTTGACAGCAGCCGCCCGTGCAAGATTTTGAAAAGAATGGCTGTTTCCGCGCCGGGATGAAGATTTTGGTTGCCGGAGAGAGCCCCAAAAAGCCAAATATGCCAAAGGAGTATAGATGCCCCTAATCAGGGATAGGATCCAAGAGGTCCGGGAAAAGATCGCGAACAAACTGGCGGCATTGGGCAGGGACGACGCAACCATCGTGGCCGTCACCAAGACGCATCCGGTGGAAAGCGTCGAGGAAGCCCTGCGCGCCGGAATCGCCCATATCGGAGAAAACAAGGTGCAGGAAGCCCTGCGCAAAATTCCCATGCTGCGCGAACCGTATGAAGGATTCCACTTTATCGGCCACCTGCAGTCCAACAAGATAAACAACCTGCTCTCGCTCAAGCCCGCACTCATCCAATCTGTGGACAGCCTCTACATCGCCCAGAAACTGAACGCCTCGCTGGGACGCAAGAACCTCACCCAGGACATCCTGATCCAGGTGAACACCACGGCCGAGGCCAGCAAAAGTGGGGTGAGCTTTGCCAACGCCGAAGACATGCTGTGGCAGATCGCCGCCTTGCCCTGCCTGAGGGTGAAGGGCCTGATGACCATTGGCTTGATGAGCATCGACCCAGAAAAGACCAGACCCTATTTTGCCATGCTGAGAGAGCTTTTTGAGCGCTTCGGCAAGCTGGAGATTCCGGGAGTGGAAATGCGCTACCTTTCCATGGGCATGAGTGATGACTACCTGGTGGCTTTGGAAGAGGGTTCCAACATGCTGAGGCTGGGCTCGGTGCTGTTTGGCGCCAGAGATTACGGAGCGCGGCAATGAGCTATTTAATCATAGTAGTGGTGGTGGTGCTGGCTTATCTTTATGGCTGCCTGTCCACCGCCAGGATCGTTGCCAAGACCTTCCGCTCCCTCAATATCTACAAGGTCGGAACCGGTCTGGCAGACACGGAAAACATCTATAGCAACGTGAGCAAGCCGATGGGCATCCTGGTGGGAACTTTGGATGTGCTCAAGGCACTGGTGTTTCTCACCGTGGTGCGCTATGGGCTGTATTTACTGGCCAACACTGCGGTTTATGAGGACATGGAAAAGATCTACAGCGTGAATACCATGCTGATCTATGGCCTGGCCATGCTGATTGGGCACTGCCTGCCGGTGACCAACAAGTTTCAGGGCGGGCGGGGAATCTTTACCTATATCGGCTTTGTGGCTTTCTTTGCCCCTGTGCCCATGCTGATCACTGTTCTGGTCGCGCTGGTGTTGGTCGCGCGCTATAAACAGATTCGCTTCGCTCAATACACAATCGTGATCCTGCCGGTGATCCTCACCCAAATCTTCTATAATTTTATACCCTATTTCAAGAAAGAAATGCCTCCCTATTTTTCGATGATAATCTGGGGCATTGCCATAATCATGGGCGTGCTGAACTATCTGGTTTCCAAAAAACTGGGTGAATTATAAGCCAAAGGAGTAGGCGATGGTTGCAATCAAGCCAGTACTTAATTCCCAGGATTTGAAGCGTTTTATCATGTTGCCTTTTCGTCTCTATAAAGACGATCCCAACTGGGTGGCTCCGCTGATAGGGGAGCAGAAAAAGTTCTTCAATCCTGCCAAAAATCCGTATTACAAGCACTCTGAAGTGATGCTCTTCCTGGCGGTAAAGGATGGGCGGACAGTGGGGCGCATCTCCGCGCACACCAACACCCAGCACAACAAGGAACACAATGACAACATCGGTTTCTTTGGTTTCTTTGAGAGCGAGGATGACCAGGAGGTGGCTGACGCTTTGTTTGCCGCGGCATACGAATGGAACCGCTACCGGGGCAAAACGGCTATGCGCGGGCCAATGAACTTCTCTGTGAACCAGGAGTGCGGCCTGCTGATCGATGGCTTCGACTCACCGCCCATGGTGATGATGCGGCACGACAAGCCCTACTATCAGAAGCTCTATGAAAACCACGGCCTGGTGAAAGTGATGGACCTCTATGCCTATCTGGCGGAAAACAAAGAGATACCCCCCAGGGTGGAGAAGGCTGCCCAACTGATCGAACGGCGCGCCAGGGTGGACATCCGCTCCCTCAGCAAAAACAAAAAGCAACTGCGCAAGGATATCGAGACGGTCTTTCAGATCTATACCAAGGCCTGGGAATACAACTGGGGCGCGGTGCCGATGACCGATGCGGAGTTTGACGCCATCGTGGATGAACTGCTTCCCCTGGCGGATCCGGAACTGGTCTTCATCGCCGAGGTGGATGGCAAGCCCGCGGGCTTCAGCCTGGCCCTGCCAAACTATAACGAAGTGCTCCATGTGATGCGGGGCAGGATCAATCCCATCACCCTTGTCAAAGCCCTGATTGCCAAAAAGAATATCAGATCGGCGCGGGTGATTACCATGGGAGTGATCAAGGAATATCAGGGCAGGGGCATCGACACTCTGTTTTACTATCACCAATACAAGAACGGCCTGCCTAAAAAGCTGTTTCGGGGAGAGTTTTCCTGGGTGCTGGAAAATAACACCATGATGATCCGCGCGGCGGAGATGCTGGGCGGAAGGATCTACAAAACCTACAGGCTCTATGACCAGGAAATCGCACCAGCAAACTGAAGCACTCCCTTTCTTCAGCGCCATAGACAAGATCACCATCGCCTTTTGCGCCTGGATCCTGGTCTATATGCTGGCCGGATTGGCTTTGGGCAGGACAGTTATCGAGCCCTGGCTGCATCTGCCCGCCTATCTTAGCATCCTAACCCTGGTCTTACTGATGGCCTGGGCCCAGCAGCGTTTTCCGCGGGATCGGTATCCACGCTTTGGCAGGGCGCTCAGCTTTGTGCGGGCCATCTATCCGGTACTGTTCTTCACCTATTTCTATATTTCCGGCTATGCCGTGAACCGCATCATCTTTGGAGAATGGCAGGATCCTTTCTTTTACCGTCTGGATAAAGCCCTCTTTGGCTATTATCCCTCCCTGGAATGGGGGCAGCGCTACGGGCACTGGCTGCTGCAGGAACTCATGCACTTTGCCTATTTCTGTTACTATCCGATGATCGCCGGACTGCCTGTCTATTTCTATTTCCGCAACAAGCGCGCTTTCTCGGAACTGATCTTCGCGCTTACCTTCGTGTTCTACCTGTGCTATTTCATCTATAGCCTGCTGCCGGTGGTCGGAGGGAGATACTTCCCCGAGGCGATGGCTCTCAGCAGGGCTTACCAGGCAGGCCCCTTCACCCGCATCATGGCCTTTATCTACAACTATAGCAGGCATCTGGGCGGGGCCTTCCCCAGTTCCCACATCGCCATCAGCCTGGTGCTGACCATCGCCGCGCTGCGCTATATCCGCCCCTGGGGCATTGCCTTCTGCGTGGTTTCCTTCTTCCTCACGCTCGCCACGGTTTACTGCCACTATCACTGGTTTGTGGATGCTTTGGGGGGAATCTTCATTGGCATTTTTGGTTATTATCTGGCGGGAATTGTTCGCGCCAGACTGGAACGGACATAGCTATGAAAGCACCGCTCACCATCCTGCTGGCGCTGCTGGGACTGACCCTGGCCGCGCGACAGCCTGTGTTGCCCATTACAAGCTACGATTATGCCCTGCCGGAAAACAACGTTTCGCCAATCTGCATCGGCATGGGCGGGCTGAATGTGACCAACACGAATGATTTCTTCGCTTCCTACACCAATCCCGCCCTGATTGGCAGCAACGACAAAAGCGCCTTACTCACCTCGTTTCGCCTGGCGGATAACGATAAGCTCACTTTCGCCCAGGCCGCCTCGCTCAGCAGCGCTCTGAACAGCAAGCAGTTCAAGTATTTCACCCTGCTCACCAAACAATCGGCCTGGACCTACCAGCCCATGGCCCGGGTACACATCAGCGAAATGCAGCAAGGGAAGGTGCTTTACTATGATTATCAGTTGGATAAGGTTCAGGCCACCCTGGCAGCTTCGGACAAATCGTGGCAGCCGATCGGCTTTGGCATGAACCTGAAGTATCTGGCGGGGCGGTTGGTCTATCTGCATGGAGCGGATTTCATCGACGACAAGGTGCGCGGGTTTTCCTCGGACATCGGCCTCACCCTGCAGACGGGCAGCATGACCTACGGAGTGGCGGCTTACGATCTCATTTCCCGTATGTGGTGGGAAAACTACGATGCGGTCTCGCTGCAGCGCAGGATCGCCCTGGGCGCCCAGTATCAAAGCGACAACCTGACCCTGAACGGCGGCTTGCAGGGCAAGCTTTCCCGCTCCACAGACACCACCTTCCACCTGGGCATGCAATATGGCTGGGATATGGGCGTAAGAAGGTCGGGCGGACCCAGGACCGCGCAGGGGCTGGCTGTCAGGTTGGGGATGTACAGCCATGACTTCAGCAGCACTTCCGCCATCAACTACACCTTCGGCTCCGGCTACAACTACAATATCCTGCGCTTTGACTTTTCGCTCAACAACAGCGGTCTCAAGATAAAAGACAGCGAATACCTCTTTTCCCTGGGAGTGGGATTGCCCTAAGCCATGGGCGGAATCAGTTTCCTTAATGCCGGCTTGCTCTTTCTGGCGGCAGCCACCATCCTGCCTTTGCTGATCTGGCTGCTCGCCAAAAAGAAGCCCAAGCGGATCGTGTTTTCCACCCTGCGCTTCATCAAAGCCAGCCAGGAACAGGAAAAGAAGCGCACGCGGCTGAAGAACATTATCCTGCTGATCATTCGCATGCTGATCATCCTGCTGCTGGCTTTGGCGGTGTCACGCCCGCTTTTGCAGAGCAAGCGGCTCAAGCCCTCGCGCAAGCATCCTCCCACCGCCCTCGCCATCCTGCTGGACACCAGCTTCAGCATGGACTACGTGCAGGAGGGCAAAAGCACCCTCGACCGTGCCAAGGACGCCCTGCGGCAGATCAATTCAATGTGCAACGACGAGGACAGGCTGATCCTGATCACCTCCGACGATGCCTGGAACCGCCTGCACGCCCAGATCTATGCCGGCAGGATTCCCCAGGACAGCATCGACCGGATAGGCGTCAGCTTCGACCCCTTGCCTTTGACCGATATGGCGCAACTGGCGCAAAGCAAACTGGCCGAGACCCAGCTGGCGAACCGCGAAGCCTATCTGATCACCGACGGCCAGCGGCAGGAGTATCCCGAGCTGCCCGAGCTGAACCTGCGGGTGATCGACCTTTTCCCGGATGGGGACTTTGCCAACCTCAGTTGCCATTCCGCCCAAGTGCAAGCTCAGTTGGTGGAAAAATCACGCCGCCAGAGCATCGAATTCGTGCTCAGCAATCACGGTTCACAAGACCGCAAGGAAGTGCTGGTGAAGGTTGTTCTGGACGATGCCAAAGTGGCGGAGAAGTTCGTGGATGTGCCCGCCCGCCAGTCCGTGAAAGAAACGATCGTGATCGAACTGCGCCAGGATGGCTGGCAGAGCGGATATGTGGAAGTGATGGACGACCGTCTGATCCACGACAACCGCGCCCATTTTGCCTTTCCTTTCCGCCTTGACCCGCATATCGCGGTCATTAGCGCCAAGCCACAGTTACCGGGCTTTCTGCGCAGTTCCCTCAGCGTTTACGCGGGAGATCAGGGCAGGATCGTCCGCCTCGACCCGCGCCAGGTGAGCCTGGGCACCCTCAATCAATACCAGACCATAGTTTTCTATGCCCCAGGCCAGCTTTCGCCCAAGCTGCGGGAGATAATCGGCAGCCTGCAGAAAAGCGGGAGGGGTGCGCTGTTCTGTCTGGACAGGGGCTTGACCCCAGACTACAAAGCCGTGCTGGAGCAGACTTTTGGCCTGCGGATAGGCGCCTTCCGGGAACAGCCCAAATCCATCAGCTATGTCAACAAACACCACTTCATCACCTCTCTGATGGCGGACAAAAACCTGCGCCACAGGGAGATCAGGGACTACTGGAGCGTCAGCGGGAGCGGAGCCGCCAATCTGCTGGGAGGGGGCTCCGACATCTTTGCCCTGGCCAAAGAAAACCTGGTGCTTTGGTCCTTTGACCTTGCCAGCCCTACCAACAGCTTTTTCCTGGATGCCGCCTATGCCGTGCTGGCCTATCGCAGCCTGGAATACGTGAGCGCCGCCATCGCTACGGGAGAAACCCGCAAAATCGGGGACATGGTGAGCGCCTCCAGCATCACTTTACCCGACGGCAGCGCCATTGAACTGGCTTCCCGCAGCCACCGGCTTTCCAGCCCCGGACTTTATACACTCAGCCAGCCCGAAGGCCCCGGCACAGTGATCGCCGTGGATCACGACCAAAGCGAAAGCGACTTTGAAAACATGGATCTGGCTGCCTTAAAATACATCAAAGTCCTGCCCGACAAGTGGCAGGATACCCTTTTCCACACCCGCCTGGGACACGATCTCTGGAAATGGCTGTTGGGCGCGGCATTGTTGCTGCTGGCTTTGGAGATCATTCTGGTAAAAGCGGAGGAACTGCGTCCCAATGCGGCGTCGGCACCCAATACCGAGGGAGGAGAAAAATGATTTTGGAAAACATAAAAGACCCCGCCGCCATCCGCAAGCTGAAACAGAAAGAGCTCGACCTGCTTGCCACTGAGGTGCGCAAACGCATCGTGGAAGTTTCTTCGCAAAACGGCGGGCATCTGGCCCCCAGCCTTGGCGCGGTGGAGATAGCCATCTCGCTGCTCCACAGCTTTGATCCCCTCAAAGACAGGATTGTCTGGGATGTGGGACACCAAAGCTATGCCTGGAAGATACTTACCGGACGCAACGAGCGTTTCGACACCCTGCGCAGACTGGGCGGGATCAGCGGCTTCACCAACCGGGATGAGAGTCCCTATGACGCCTTCAGCACCGGACACAGCAGCACCTCCGTCTCCGCGGCCCTGGGCATCGCCTGCGCCAAAGAGCATCTGCGCGAAAACAACCACAGCGTAGCCGTGATCGGGGACGGCGCCCTCACGGGGGGCATGAGCTTTGAAGCCCTCAACCATGCCGGACACCTGCAAAAGGACAAGTTTCTGATCATCCTCAACGATAACAGCATGTCCATCTCCAAAAATGTGGGCGGCTTGCAGAAATACATGGCGCGGATGCTGGCCAGCAAACCTTACAATGCCATCAAAAAGCAGGTCTGGGAACTCAGCGAAAACCTGCCGGAAAACGTGCGCCGGCGCTTCATCCTGGGAGCGCAAAAGATTGAGGAATCCATGATTAACATCCTGGTTCCCAATATCATTTTTGAAGACCTGGGCTTAAAGTATTTGGGCCCCATCGACGGGCACGACATCAAACAGCTTTGCACCATGTTCAGGCGCATCAAACGCTACATGGTGGGGCCGGTGCTGCTGCACGTGGTCACCCAAAAAGGCAGGGGTTACAGCCCGGCGGAGCAGGACGCCTCCCGATTCCACGGGGTGGGGCCTTTTGAGAGCAAGACCGGACAGACAATTTGCAGCGGCAGCGAAAGCTGGAGCGAGGTGTTTGGCAACAGCCTCTGCAGGATTGCCAGAGAGAACAGGAAAGTGGTGGCAATCACCGCCGCCATGGCGGATGGAACGGGTCTCGCGCCCTTTGAGAAAGAGTTTCCCCAGCGTTTTTACGATGTGGGCATCGCCGAGCAGCACGCGGTGACCTTCGCGGCAGGCATGGCCACCAAAGGGATCAAGCCCTTTGTGGCGGTTTACAGCACCTTTTTCCAGCGCGCGCTGGACCAGATCATCCACGACGTGGCGCTGCCCAGGCTGCCTGTGGTGTTGTGCATCGACCGGGCGGGACTGGTGGGCGAGGACGGCGCCACCCACCACGGCGCCTTCGACATCTCCTACCTGAATATGGTGCCCAACCTGCAAATCCTGGCTCCCACCACTTCCGAGGAGTTGGACGCCATGCTGCGCTATGCCGCGGGCTACCAGGACGGCCCCATCGCGATCCGCTATCCGCGGGGAATCGCCGTTTGCTCCGGCAAGCCCCTCAAGGAGTTTAGCCCCGGCAAGGCCAAAACCATCCACAAAGGCAAAAAAATAGCCCTGCTGGCTGCCGGAGACACCCTCGGCCTGGCCAGCGAGATCTGGCAAAAGCTGAAGGACAAGGGGCATCAGCCCTGGCTGGTCAACCTTATCAGCCTCAAACCTTTGGATGAGGAACTGCTGCTGGAGGTCGGCGGCGGTTGCCAGCATGTTTTCACCTTTGAAAGCAATTCCGTCATCGGCGGGATAGGTTCCCGCATCGCCCAAATCCTGGCGGAACAAGCTTGCAAGGTGGTCAACTTTGGCTATCCCGACCACTTTGTCACCCACGGCAAAATATCCGAGTTGCACGATCTTATCGGCTTCACGGCAGATAAACTGCTGGCGGACATCGAGGCCAGGCTGGACGGATGATGCCTTCCCAGCAGGAAGCGATCTGCGCGCAGATCACCGCTCCCGGCTATTCCGCCGTTAGCCTCATCCGGGTCAGCGGCAGGGACAGCATCGAAATCGTCGCCAAATTTTTCCGCCCCCGTGGCAAACTGCTCAAGCTGACCTCCCAAGGCTTAATATTGGGCAGTTTTTACGACCGCGGGGGCTTTCCTTTGGATCAGGTGCTTTGCGCCGTTTTCCGCGCGCCCGCCAGCTACACCGGAGAGGATTGCGTGGAAATTTCCTGCCACGGAAATCCGGAGATTGTGGCGCGGGTGCTGGAAAACCTCTTGCTGGAAGCCCGCCTTGCCCGCCCCGGGGAGTTCACCCTGCGCGCCTTGCTCAACGGCAAGATGGATCTTGTCCAGGCGGAAGCCGTGAACGACCTCATCCTCGCCACCGGAAGCCTGGCGGGAACGGCCGCCCTGATGCAAGTGCGGGGACTGCTTTCCAGCCATCTCGGGGAGCTGCTGGAGCAAATCACCGCGGCACGCCTGCGCTGCGAACTGGCCATCGATTTTGCCGATCAGGATTTGCCCCAGATCGATCTGGACGATCTGCGCCAGAGGATAAACGCCATTTTGGAGCAAACCCGCCTGCTGCAAAGTGAAGGCCGCCAGGGCAGGATCATCCGCGAGGGCATCCGCGTGCTGATTGCAGGCCCCCCGAACTCCGGTAAATCCTCTCTTTTCAACGCGTTCCTCCGTTACAACAGGGCCATCGTAACCCCCCATCCCGGCACCACGCGCGACTATCTGGAAGAAAGGGTCGCTTTGCGGGGATACACCCTCATCCTCACCGACACCGCCGGACTGCGCGACACCCGGGATAGCATCGAGCGGCAGGGCATCGAGCGTTCTTTCGAGCTGATGCGTTCCGCAGACCTGATCCTGCATTTAAGCCCGGCGGATCAAGCGCGGCAAGGCGCCGAAGATTCTCTCATCCCGACGGAATTCCACCCCAAAACCCTGTGGCTGCTCAGCAAGAGCGACCTTGCCAGCCCTGACCTGGCCGCTTCCGGCTGCCTACCCGTCACCGTTATGCGGGAGGATGGCTTGGATCAGCTCAAAGCCGCCATCCTGGAGCGTTTCCAACTCCAGCAGCCTGATCTGCGCCGTCCTCTGGTCACCAATGCCCGCCATCTGGCCGCTTTGCAAAGATGCGAGGATGCCCTCGTAAAAGCGCTGGATTCGCTGCGGGAGGAGGCGGGATTCGAGTTCACCGCTTTCGATCTGATCGCCGCCAGCAAGGCTCTGGAAGAGATTTTGGGGGTGATCAGCAGCGACGATTTGCTTGAGCGCATCTTTTCCAATTTTTGTATCGGAAAGTAGCCTCCCTTTTGCCTATCATACTGCGCCGCAACCGATTAACCCATCATCCTTAGGTCATCCTTATAAATTATAAGGTTGACCCCAGGAAGACCCCTGCCTGGCCGACTCTTGGCTGGCGGGTGGATATGAGGGCCAGCCGGGCGGGCTGCCGGACGCAAACAAGAGGGCGGCACGTGCCATCCTCTTGCCGTCCAATTAGTTTGCTTTATTGTTTACCCGCCGCGATGGAGACCATCTTGCCGGGAATAACTATCACTTTCTTAACCGTCCAGCCTTGCAGGCTGTGCTTCACATTCTCCACTTCCAGAGCCAGTTTCTTCAGTTCCTCGGGATCGATGTCGGGGGCCACTTCCAGCTTGCCGCGCAGTTTGCCGTTCACCTGCACCACATAGGTGACGCTGGCGCGCTGCAGAAACTCTTCCTTGCAGGCAGGCAAGCCGCTGTCGTGCAGCAGCTTTTCATGGCCGAGCATCTGCCACAGCTCTTCCGCCACATGGGGCGCGAAGGGATAGATCAGTTGCGGGATGACGCCGCAGGCTTCGGCAAAGACCGCCAGGTCTGAATCCTTGAGCCTGGCAGGGTCTTTTACGGCCACGCAGTGGTTTAGATGCTCCATCACTGCGGCGATGGCGGTGTTGTATTGCATCCTGTTCTGGCAATCGTCCATCCACTTTTTAATGGTGCTATGGGTGCTGAAGAGCAGGTCACGCAAGGGCGGAGTCACCTCTTCCAGTTTGACATTGAGCTGCAATCCGCGCCTGATGGCGTCCAGGTTGCCTTCGATCAGGCGCCAGACGCGGTTGAGGAAGCGGAATGCTCCCATCACGCCGTCGTCGCTCCATTCCACATCCTTGTCCGGCGGGGAGGCGAAGAGCAGGAATACGCGCAGGGTGTCCGCGCCGAAACGGTCGATGATGTAGCCGGGATCGACCGCGTTGCCCTTGGATTTGCTCATCTTCGCGCCGTCTTTCAGCACCATGCCCTGGGTGAGCAGGCGGGAAAACGGTTCGTCGCAGTCCAGCCAGCCCAGGTCGCGCATGAACTTGCCGATGAAGCGGGCGTAAAGGAGGTGCATGCAGGCGTGTTCGATGCCGCCGATGTATTGATCCACCGGCAGCCAGTGCTTGGCTTTGGCGGGATCGAAGGGGGCCTTGTCGTTCTTGGGATCGGCGTAGCGGGCGTAGTACCAGGAGCTGTCCACAAAGGTGTCCATCGTGTCCGTCTCGCGTTTGGCTGCCGCGCCGCATTTGGGGCAGACGGTCATGTACCATTCAGGAACGGAGAGCAAGGGATTGGAGGTGGTTTTGCCCACCTGCACGTTATCCGGCAGCAGCACGGGCAGATCGGAATCCGGAACGAGCACCACGCCGCACTGCGGGCAGTGGATCACGGGGATGGGGTTGCCCCAATAGCGCTGGCGGGAGATGCCCCAGTCGCGCAGGCGGTAGGTGCTGGTCACCTGGCCGCAGCCCAGTTCCTCGATGCGGGCGGAGATGGCGGCTTTGGCGGCTTCGCTGTCCATGCCGTCGAAGGGGGCGGAATTGGCGATGATCCCGGGCTCGACATAGGCCTCGGTCATCTGCTCCAAAACAAGATCCTGCTGTGGATTCTGGATCACCAGCAGTATAGGGATGCCGTATTTTCTGGCAAATTCAAAGTCACGTTGGTCGTGCGCGGGCACTGCCATCACCGCTCCAGTGCCGTAATCCATCAGCACATAGTTGGTCACCCAGATCTGCACTTTGTTGCCGTTCAACGGATTGAGGCAGTATCTGCCGCTGAACACGCCTTCCTTGGTGGTGTCTTCCGCGGCGCGCAGGAGCTTGTCCTCGTTGATCACCTTGTGGCAAAAGTCATGCAGTTCGCGGTTGTCCGGGTCTTCCTCCAGCCATTTCTGCACCAGCGGATGCTCCGGCGGCAGGGCCATGAAGGTGACCCCATAGACGGTGTCCGGGCGGGTGGTGAAGACGGGGATGCTCTCGCTTCCGTCTTCTAGGGGGAACTCAATGCGGGTGCCTTCGCTCTTGCCGATCCAGTGTTTCTGCATCAGGATCACGCGCTCGGGCCAGTCGATCAGCTTGCTGAAGTCCAGCAGTTCCTCGGCGTAGTCCGTGATGCGGAAATACCACTGTTCCAGCTCTTTCTGGGTCACCTCGCTGTGGCAGCGCCAGCATTGGCCGTTTTCCACCTGCTCGTTGGCGAGCACGGTCTGGCATTCTTCACACCAGTTTTGCCAGCTTTTTTTGCGATAAACCAGTCCTTTTTCATAGAGCTTTTTGAAGAGGTACTGCCCCCATTTGTAATATTCGGGGCGGCAGGTGCTTATCTCGCGCTCCCAATCCAGGCCGAAGCCCATGAAGTCGAACTGGACGCGCATGGCGGCGATGTTTTCCTCGGTGGTGATGCGGGGATGGGAGTTGTGCTTGATGGCAAAGTTCTCCGCTGGCATGCCAAAGGCGTCGTAGCCCATGGGCTGCATCACAGCGTAGCCTTCCATCATTTTCAGGCGTGAGATGGCGTCGCTGATGGCGTAGTTTGAAAAGTGGCCGCAATGGAGCACTCCGGAAGGATAAGGAAACATGGATAGCACATAGTATTTGGGCTTGTCCGGAAAATCCGGGGGATTGAAGATCCGGCGTTCACGCCAAATCTGCTGCCACTTTTTCTCGATCCTGGTAAAGGGATATTCCATTTTTCTTCTCCATTCGGGCGCTCTGAACTTACAAGCGCATACCGTTCAATAGTATGGTCAACGGACAAATTCTTGGGTTGGCTTCTGCTGTCAAGTGCTTTGCGGCCTGTGTGATTTTTCCTTGCCCGGCAAATCTGCCGCCTTTCCGCAATGCAATGCAGTCCGCAAGGTCTGGATAAAAGCGGGGATAAAAAACAGTTGACAGGGGAGGCCAGTCTAAAATTCTGGTAAACAACTAATAAAATTTTTTCTCAAGGAGCAAGATAAAATGAAGCAGGGAATCCATCCCAAATATGAGGTCGTCACTGTCAAGTGCGCCTGCGGCAACGAGTTTAAGACCCGTTCCACCAAAGGCAACATGCAGGTCGATATCTGCAATGTGTGCCATCCTTTCTACACCGGCAAACAGAAAATCATCGATACCGCCGGCCGCGTCGAGAAGTTTAACCGCAAGTATAACCTCAAAAACGAAAAGTAGCCAGCGCCAAGCTTAGAACGCCATTTATCCGCTGCGCGGGAAGCACGGATGATGGCGTTTTTTACATCCTGGCGAAAAATACTTGTTAATTTGGCAAAGGAGCCGATCATGAACGAGAAAAAACCCGAGATCGCCGTTGGCGGCCAGGCAGTGATAGAAGGTGTGATGATGCGGGGTCCGGACTCCCTGGCAACCGCCATCCGCCGCAAGGACGGCTCGCTGGAGCTGTTTGTGCAGCCATTTGTCAGCAAGACCCAAAAGAGCAAGATATTGGGGCTGCCGATCCTGCGTGGCTTTGTGTCCCTCATCGAGATGATGGTAATCGGGGTCAAGACCCTCACCCTCTCCGCCAACCGCGCGGAACTTGACATCGCCGCTGAAGAGGCCGCCAAGGGGAAAAAGCCCAAAACAAGCTCCAAATCCTCATCGAAGGCGGAGGAACTGCTGAGCTTCGTCTTTGCTATCGGGCTCGCTTTCCTGCTCTTTGGCTACCTGCCCTACAAGCTGTCGGATTGGATCGGGCTCTCCAAACAGAACCTCTATTTCAACCTCTTCGCCGGCGGCATTCGCATCGCTTTCTTCGTCCTCTATGTCTGGCTGATCAGCCTCATGAAAGATATACGCCGCCTATTCCAATACCACGGGGCCGAGCATAAGAACATCCACGCCTACGAGAAGGACAGCAACCTGCAAATTGCCGACATCCAGAGCTTTACAACCATCCACCCCCGCTGCGGCACCAGCTTCATGTTCTTTGTGCTGCTCATTTCCATCCTCATCTTTTCGGTGGTGGACACACTCGTCTCGGTCTTTATCCTCAAGACCCAGGTGCCCCTGCTGCTCAGGCTGGGCTACCACCTTCTGCTGATCCCCCTGGTGTCCGGAGTGAGCTACGAAGTCCTCAAATTCAGCGGACGCAATATCAACCACCCTCTGGTTAAACTGATGACCTGGCCGGGTATGGGCTTGCAGCACATCACCACCCGGGAGCCGGATGACAGTATGGTGGAAACCGCGCTGGTCGCCATGAAAGCCGCGCTGAAGATGGACTACTCCGAACACAACGTCACCCTGATGCAAGGTTAAAATGCTGCCCCGGGAAAAGCTGGATAACCTCACCGCGGAATTGGAAGAGCTGAACGGCAAGCTGTCCGATCCGGCGGTGATAGCGGACACCCGCGGCTACCGGGAGTTGATGCGCAGGTTCAAGGAACTGAACGAGATCAACGCGGAATGGGCGCGCTACCAGGAGTTGGAAAAGCAGATCCAGGGAGCGGAGCATCTGCTCCAGACGGAAAGTGACGCCGAAATGGAGGAGCTGGCACGCATGGAGCTGGAGGACTTGCAGCAGAAGCTGGAGCAGAGCGAGTTGAAGCTGCGCGACCTGCTCATCCCCAGCGATCCCAATGACGGCAAGAACGCCATCGTGGAGATTCGTGCCGGCACCGGCGGAGAGGAAGCCGCCCTGTTCGTGGCCGACCTCTATCGCATGTATTCATATTTCGCGGAGCAAAAAGGCTGGAAATTGCAACTTCTCGACCTCAACGAGACCGGTTTGGGCGGCTACAAAGAGATAATCTTTCAACTCAACGGCGAAAACGCCTACGGCCTGATGCGCTTCGAGAGCGGAGTGCATCGCGTGCAGAGGATTCCGGTCACCGAATCCAGCGGCCGCATCCACACCTCCGCGGTCAGCGTGGCGGTGCTTCCGGAAGCAGAGGAAGTGGACGTCGTGATCAGCGACAACGACCTGCGCGTGGATGTTTATCGCAGCACCGGCCACGGCGGGCAAAGCGTGAACACCACCGACTCCGCCGTGCGCATCACCCACATCCCCACCGGCATTGTGGTCACCTGCCAGGACGAGAAATCCCAGATCAAAAACAAAGCCAAGGCCATGAAAGTGCTGCGTTCCCGCCTATTGGATGCCGAGATATCACGCCAGGAGCAGGAAATAGCCAGTTCCCGCAAGGCGCAGGTGAGCACGGGAGACCGTTCCGCCAAGATCCGTACCTACAATTTTCCCCAGTCCAGGGTCACCGATCACCGAATAAACTTGACAAGCTACAACCTCGATGGTTTTTTGGCAGGCAATATCGATGAGTTTATCCAGGCGCTCAGAATAGCCTGGAGAAACGAAAAAGTGAATGAATAGATGCCCCTGATAATTGAGATCATACTCTGGATAGCGCTCATGCTGCTCCTGCTGGCGCTGATGTTTCTCTTTGCCGGATTCGAGACAGGTGCGATCTCCATCGACCAGATCGAACTGGAAAACCGCGCCAAAAAGAACAAATCGCTCTACCGCTTGCTGGATTACGTGCGCCATCCGGATGTCTTTTTGGGCACCACTCTGTTGGGTACAAACATCACGACTGTCCTGTTAGCCGCCATCTCCACCTATCTGGTGCACAGGATAAACTCCCCCTTCTTCAATCCCAAATACACCGCTCTGATAGTGGGCGGCGTGGCGCTGATCTTCGGCGAGGTCTTTCCCAAGGCCTATTTCCGCTCCCACGCGGACACATTGGTACCCAAGGTCTTCCCGCTCATGCGGGCGATATCGTATATACTGAGCCCCTTTGTGCTGGTGGTCACCTGGCTCAACCGCGGTGTCAGAAAGCTGCTCAAAATATCTGGCGAGCAAGACTTCAATTACCTTACCAAGGACGATCTGGCCTACCTGCTTTCCATCACCAGCACCGACGCCAAGGATGAGCCCCAGCTCGAGATGATCGAGGACGCCCTGGATTTTACCGAGCAGGAAGCCCACAACGTGATGGTGCCCCGCACAGACGTGATCGCCATCCAGGAGTCAGCCACCATCGCCGAAGCGATCGAGATAGCCCGCGAGGAAGGCTTCACCCGCTACCCCGTCTATCGCCAGAATCTGGATGACATCGTGGGCATCCTCATCATCTACGACGTCCTCAAACGCGAGTTCACCCCCCAGACCCCGGTTTCCAAGCTGATGCTGGAGCCCTATTTCACCCCCGAAAACACCGACCTGGACGTCCTGCTGCGCGAAATGCAGAAACAGCACCGCAGCATGGCAATCGTGGTGGATTCCTACGGCGGCACCTCCGGCATCGTGACCATGGAAGACATTCTGGAAGAGATCGTGGGCGACATCGAGGACGAATATGACGTGGAGGACGAGGCGCCGGATGTGCAGCAGGTTTCGCCCAATACCTGGCTGGCCTCCGCGGATGTTGAGATCGACACCCTGGCGGAAGACCACGGCATCGACCTTCCCGAGGGCGATTACGAGACCTTGGCGGGATTGATCCTTGACCGTCTGGAACGGATTCCCCTGCGGGGACAGGTGATAGAGCTGGAGCCCTGGCGCATCCAGGTGTTGCAGGCCACTGAAAAGAAAATACTGAAAGTGAAATTACATAAAATGAATAAACGAGGTGAAAGCACATGAAGTTGATGGAATGCGTGCCAAATTTCAGCGAAGGCAGAGACACTGCCGTCTTGGATGCCATTGCGGCATCGATCCGTTCGGTGAACGGGGTTGTGTTATTGGATGTTGATCCCGGGGCGGATACCAACCGCACCGTCTTCACCCTGGCGGGAAACCCCGATGCCGTGGTGGAAGCGGCCTTCCAGGGCATCAAAAAGGCCAGCGAGCTGATCGACATGAGCAAGCATCACGGCGAACACCCCCGCATGGGCGCCACAGACGTCTGCCCCTTCATCCCCATCTCAGGACTGACCATGGAAGAATGCGCCGACTACGCGCGCCAACTGGGCAAGCGCGTGGGCGAAGAGCTGGGCATTCCGGTTTACCTCTATGAAAACGCCGCCTCCAAAGAAGAGTGGCGCAACCTCGCCAACGTCCGCTCCGGCGAATATGAAGCTCTGCCGGATAAGGCCAAGGATCCCGCCTGGAAGCCGGATTTCGGCCCTCACGCCTTCAACGCCAAAAGCGGAGCCACTGCCATCAGCGCCCGCGAGTTTTTGATCGCCTACAACATCAACCTCAACACCCGCGATAAAAAGAAAGCCCACGAACTGGCCATCACCATCCGCGAAAGCGGCAAAGCTGCCCGCGACGCGAACGGAAAGCTGGTCAGGGATAAAGACGGCAAAAAGGTGATGGTGCCCGGGCTCTTCACCCACTGCAAGGCCGTCGGCTGGTACATCGACAGCTACAACCGTGCCCAGATCAGCATCAACCTCACCAACTACAAGATTACGCCTCCGCACTTGGTTTTGGAAAAGGTACGCGAACTGGCAGCCGCCATGGGTGTGCAGGTCACCGGCAGCGAACTGGTCGGGCTGATCCCCAAGGCAGCCCTGCTGAACGCCGGGAAATATTACCTGCAGCGCATGGGCGAAAGCACCGGCATTCCCGAAAAGATGATCATGGAGACCGCGATCCAGTCCATGGGCCTGGCGGAACTGGCGCCTTTCGATCTGGACAAGAAGGTGATCGAATATGCCATCGCCCGGCAGGACAGCCTTGCCTCCATGCGGGTGGACGCTTTTGCAGACCTGCTTTCCACCGATTCCCCCGCTCCCGGGGGTGGTAGCGTGGCAGCCCTCTGCGCCGCTCTCTCCGGCGCGCTGAGCGCAATGGTCGCCAATCTTACCATGGACAAAAAAGGCTACGAACAGGTGCAGGACAAGGTGCATGAGCTCGCCCCATTGGGACAGTCGATCAAAGAGCGTGCCCTGCAATGTATTGACCGCGATACCGACGCTTTCAACGCCATGATGGAAGCCATGCGCCTGCCCAAAAAGACCGATGAGGAGATCGCTCTGCGCGACGCGGAGATGGAAAAGACCACCCAGGGCGCGATCCTGGTTCCCTTTGAAACCCTCCAGCTCGCCCGGGAAGCCATCCAACTGGCAGCCCAGGTAGCTGTGGTGGGCAACGTCAACGCCCTCTCCGACGCCGGCGTGGCCGCACTCACTGCCCTCACCGCCGCCAAAGGCGCCTTCTACAACATCCTCATCAACCTGCCCGGCTCCACCGACCCGGCTTTCAAGGACGATATCCGCTCCCGCGCGGAAGAATTGCTTGCCCGCTGCGAGGAAGAGGCCGCCAGGGTGGAGGAAGAGGTTCGTAAAAGGCTCTGAGCCGGCCATTTGCCCGGATACGGATGGAACCGATGGAACGCGCGCGGATAGCGGAGCGGGAGCCTGAGCCGTGACCATCCTGCTCTTTGCCCTCTGGGGTAGCCTGGTGGCGCTCAACATACTGGATGGCCACTCAACCTGGAAGGTGCTGCGCCCCAAGCATCTGAACCGCGAAAAGAACCCGCTCGCCCGCTGGATATTTTCCCGGCTGGGCGTGGTCTGGGGCATCGTGGTTTCTGAACTGCTGTGGATCGGTTTCATCACCTGCGTCTTCTTTTTACTGCTCAGAGGCTCCAACCCCCTGGCGCTCAAGATTCTGCTGGGCTTGCTGGCCTTGGGCAACCTCATCTTCCTGGCGCTGGTCATCAACAACTATCTGGTCTGGCACAAGATTCGCAAACGCGATTCCCAGGATGGGGATTGACCGGTGGCAGCAGCGCTTGCCCCTTTCCTCGCCCCGCTTTACGGACGCAAACTGCTGATTTTGCTCTTTGCCGTCTTTGTGGCGCTGAATGTCCTGGACGGCCATTCCACCTGGCTGGTGCTGCGTCCTGACCACTACCGGCGCGAGCGCAACCCGGTGGCACGCTGGTTTTTCCGCCTCTGCGGCCTGCCCCGGGGCATTGTGATCTTCAAACTGGTCTTACTGCTGTTGCTGGGTGTGGCTTCCTTTTACTACGCGCGTTTCGACCCCTTCACCATCAACATCGTGCTGCTGGTCGCCAACCTCGTTTTCCTGCTGGTGGTGCTGCACAACTACAAGGTTTACCGCCGCCTGAAGGGTCGTTGAACAAAGACTGACCTTTTCCGCTTCCCGCCCCCTTTTGCATCCAATTGATTTCCTGGGGTCTTCCTGGAGTCATCCTTAACTTCGCAACCGCATACCTAAGGATGATGGTTCTAACGCCTTTAGAATCAAAGGAGTGCGGTATGAAGGATTATGGAGATGGTTGCCGTTGTTTTTGGTGAAAATGAAATAGAACGCGGATGACTGGATCGACAGGATCAGCAGGATCTTTGAAGGTGGA
>DFUX01000055.1:22360-39011 GCA_002379855.1 Cloacimonetes bacterium UBA4175
GACTTCGGCAGCCCTTAAAATATCTGCGTGAACTACTCAGGTCTTTAATAAAAAATGGACTTCATGCGGTGAAGGGCGGCCCAGAAGGACCGCCCTGTATAGTTTACAATGTTCGCGTAAGCAGGTCAGGCCTGCTTTGGCAGAAGCCCGTCCCGTATAAGCAGGGCGTCCGGGTCAGGTTTGCGGCCGCGGAAGGCCACAAAGAGGTCCATTGGATGGAAGGCGTTTCCGCGCGAGAGGATGTTCTCCCGGAAAGAGTTGGCGACTTCGGGGTTGAAGATGCCCTTTTCCTTGAAGAGGCTCCAGGCGTCCGCTTCCAGGGCTTCCGCCCATTTGTAGGAGTAGTAGCCCGCGGAGTAGCCTCCGGCAAAGATATGGGCAAAAGAGCAGGAGGTGTTGCTGCCTTTAATGGGAGGCAAGACCTGGAAGCGCTGCGTGGCCTGCTTTTCAAAGGCGTCCACGTCCTTGATGTCGGCGGCTTTTGCCACGTGCCAGCTAAAGTCGAGCATGGCGTAGCGCAGTTGGGTCAGATTAGCCAGTCCAGCCTGGAAGTTTTTGGCGGCTATCACTTTGTCCAGCAGTTCCTTGGGCAAGGGTTCTCCGGTTTCGTGGTGCCTGGCGAAGAGGTTGAGGGCTTCTTCTTCCAGCAGCCAGTTTTCCATGATCTGGCTGGGCAGTTCCACAAAGTCCCAGAGCACGCTGGTGCCGGAGAGGGCTTTGTAATAGCCATCCGCCAGCAGCGAATGCAGGGCGTGGCCAAATTCGTGGAATATGGTGCGGGCTTCATCCAGGCGCAAGAGGGAGGGCTGGTCGGCAGTCGAGGGGGTGAGGGAGGCCACGATCGCCACTTGGGGGCGGCGCAGCCCGTCGGAATGGAGCCCCTGTCCCTGGAAGCTGGTCTGCCAGGCTCCGCCGCGTTTGGTTTCGCGGGGGAAGAGGTCCATATACATCAAGCCGAGAAAGCTGTCGGAGCCATCGTAAACTTCCCAGGTACTCACATCCTTGTGCCAGGTGGGAACGTCGTGCACCTGCTTCACTTTGATGCCGTAGATGCGGTTTGCCACTTTGAAGAGGCCTTCCAGCACGTTTTCCATCTTCAGCCAGGGGCGCAGTTCCTCGGGATCGTAGGCGTAGCGCTGCTCTTTGAGCTTGTTGGAGTAATAACTCATGTCCCAGGGCTGGAAATCGGTGATGCCGTCGGTCTCGCGGGCGAAATGCATCACTTCCTGCACTTCCTTTTTGGCGGCAGGATAGGCGACGGCGTAGATCTTTTCCAAAAATCCGGTGGCGGTGGCGACAGACTCCGCCATGCGCTCTTCCAGCACATAGTCTGCATGGGTGGCGTAGCCGAGCAGATTGGCGCGCTCTTCACGCAGTTCCAGGATGCGTTTGATGTTGGCCTGGTTGTCAAAGTTGTCGTTGAAGGCGCGGGAGGCGTAGGCTGCCTGGCTCTGGCGGCGCAGTTCGCGGTTGCGGCAATAGGTGAGTAGTGGCACCATGCTGGAGGGTTGCAGGTTGAAGAGCCAGCCGCCGTCCTTGCCTTTGACCTTGGCCAGATGCGCGGCTCCCGCCAAAACGCCTGCTGGCATGCCTTCCACGTCGGCGGGGTCGGTGATGTGCAGTTCCCAGGCGTTGGTGGCGTTCAGCACATTGTCGCTGAATTTGGGGTGCAGTTGGGAAGATTCCATGGCGATGGTGGTCAGCTTTTTCTTGCCTTCCTCATCCAGAAGCGCGCCGCCGCGGATGAAGCCTTTGTAGGCGCGCTCGATCAGGCGGTAGCGTTCTGCCTGGCGCAGATATTCTTTGTCTGAATAGTCTTTGGGCAGTTCGGGGCGGGGTTTGCCTTTCACTTCCTGTTCCCACACCTTTTTGACCCGCTCAAAGATCACCGGGTCGGTGGAGATGCTGCTGCCAAACTCTGCCAGCAGGGGGGAAATCTGCTGCGCCAGAGCCTTGAACACGGCATCCGACTCCGCGGACAGCAGGTTGTAATAGATGGAGGAAACGTAATCCAACTGTTCGCCGCTCAATTCCAGGGCCAGGACGGTGTTTTCAAAATTTGGCTCGGCGGGATTGTTTTTCAGGGCTTCGATCTCTTCCTTCGCGATCCTGATGGCTTCCTGGATGGCGGGCAGGTAGTGCTCGGTCTTGATTTCGGGAAAGGGGATGGCTTTCAGCCGGTGGCTGTCATTCCGTTTTAAGAGGGGGTTGGCTGTTGTTGTCATTGGTAGTCCTTATGTTTATTGATTTTCTGAGAGATAAGATAATCCACCCCGCCAATCGGTCAACCCTTTTTCCGGGGAATTTTGCCCCAAAACAGCTTCCATCAAGGCTTTGAGATGGTGGTAAAAATATATTGACGGATATCTGACTTTGGAGGAATTGGTCAATCAGGGGAATGTGATCCCATATTGTGCTTAAAAGCCAATAGTTTGTGTTAGAGTGTGTCTGAGACGGCAGCTCATGACGGCTGCGGCTCGTTCCTTTTTATCCCTTCAAAACAAAACTCGGGGCCGGTCTGAGACCCCGGCTCCGGTGGAACTTTCGATTTTAATGATCTAAGCAAGGAGATGAACATGCTTAAAAAACTTCTTTTTTCACTAACCCTGATTCTCGCATTGGGCTTTGTCTGGGCTCAGGGTTTGGAAACCTTCGATAACATGCCTGAAACTGGTGCTACATATAGCACAGGCACCTTTACAGGACAGGATGGGTCAACCTGGAACTACATCCAGTGCCGCAGCGATGTTGACGTAACGGGTAATTCTTGCATGATTGGAAGAAACAGAACACCTCAATCCAATGTTTATTCAGGAACTATTTCCGGTGGGATTGGGACGCTGTCTTTCAACTATATGCAAGCCTTTTCAAACAATGTTAACCTGAATGTGCTGGTTAATGACATTGTAGTCGGCAACGTGACCTCGTCCGGACAGCAAAATGAAATCCTGAACTCAGGGCCTATCACTGTAAATGTAGCAGGCGACTTTGTAATCAAATTCATTAACGTTAACAATAATAATGGACAAGTCTGTATTGACGACATAACGTGGACAGCTTATAGTCCTGCTGGACCTACTATATCTGTCATGGGTAGCTTGAACCCCTTTACCGCCTACACCGGCACACCGTCTGTCTCCCAGAGCTATACCCTGAGCGGCTCCAACCTGACGGCGGGAATCGTTGTTACTCCCCCTGCTGGCTTTGCCATCTCCACGGACGACATCACCTTCCATACCACCGCCCAGACTCTGGCTTCCACCTTCAACGGCCCGGTCTATGTGCGCCTCACGGGTGCAACCGCCGGCAATTATTCCGGCGACATCACCCACACCAGCACCGGAGCCACTCAGGTGGATCTGGCTGTCAGCGGCACGGTTAGCGACCCTGTGCCGACCATCCACACCACTGGCACTCTGGACGCCTTTGCCACCCTGGAGGGAACTCCCTCCGCGGCTCAGACCTACACCCTTTACGGTGAGTTGCTTACCGCCAATATTATAGTGACTCCTCCCGCAGGTTTTGAGCTTTCAACCGATGGCAGCAGTTACAGTTCTTCACTTTCACTTGCTCCCAGTTTCGACGGCCCGGTCTATGTGCGCCTGATCGGTACCACGGTTGGCAACTATGGCGGCAACATCACCCACACCAGCGCCGGAGCCACTCAGGTTGATCTGCCTGTTAGTGGCGAGGTGCAGACTCCGGCTGGGCCTACCATCTTTTTGGAAGAGAACTTCAACTATACCGCGGGCGAACTGCTCACAGCTAATGGATGGGAGAATCACAGTGGAACTACTAATTATATACAAGTAACGGAACCAGGTCTGATCTATACTGGTTATCCTCCAGCTTTAGGATTGGGTGCTGCTCTTCAGACATCAGGGGAAGACGTGAACCGCGGATTTACACCCCAGAATCTGGGAAACTTGTACGCGTCTTTCCTGGTTAATGTTACAAGCGCTAAAACGACTGGAGATTATTTCTTCCATTTCAGTACCAGCCCTATCAATACCCAGTATTTCCGCGGGAAAGTGTTTATTCAGAAAGATAGCGAAACAAACAATTTCCGCTTTGGATTGACTAACGGTGCTTCTGACATAGAACCAACAGTAACGACAGGCTATGATTACGTTTATGGCACGACCTATCTGGTAGTTCTCAAGTATGAGATTGTCCCTGGTTCAAATAATGATTTGGTGCACCTTTGGGTTAATCCAACCATCTCAGATACTGAATCCACCCCCCTGTTGACTTCAACTGACGCAATTACATCTGAGCCCGATAATATTGGAACCATTGCGCTGAGGCAGGGTGGTTCAACTAAGGCTCCTGCCCTTCAAATCGACGGCATCCGCGTGAGCAACGATTGGGCGATCCTCTGGAGCGGCGATGCTCCGCCTGCACCGGTCATCACAGTGACAGGCGAGCCTGCCCCCCTGGCCAACTATGCGGGCTGCCCTTCCGAGGAAATATCCGAATACAGCCTCAGCGGAAGCAATTTGCAAGCCCCCATCGACATTGTGGCGCCGACAGGATTTGAAGTCTCATCGACCGGCACGGGCGGCTGGGCTTCCGAGATCAGCGTCCCCGCTGACTTCAACGGCCTCATTTATGTGCGCCTGGTTAGCGGCGTGGTTGGAACGCATGGTGGAAACATCACCCACAACAGCAGCGGGGCAACCGAAGTTACCGTCAGGGTGGAAGGCGAAACCTTCGTTTCACCTGTTGTGTGGAACATTACGGCGAATTTCACTGCCTTCGACCATGAAGTGGGAACACCTTCCGCAGTGCAGTCATACACCCTTAGCGCGACAGGCGCCCTCGATGACATTACCGTCACCGTGGAAAGCCCCTTTGAGCTTAGCCTAAACGGAAACACCGGCTGGACCGACGAGCTTGTATTGGCCTCTAATTTCAACGGTTCGGTCTATGTGCGGATGAATTCAGCGACAGCAGGCCAATTCACCGATAATATCGTACACAGCTCGTTTAATGCCACGCCTTATAACCTGCCGGTCAGCGGCACCGCCGCACTCCCCGCAGGAAACTATGCCACCGACCTGTTCTTCAGCGAATACATAGAAGGCGGCAGCAACAACAAGGCAATTGAGATCTTCAACGGCACAGGCGTTTCGATAGATCTGAGCGACTATCAGTTTGAAAACTGGTATAATGGCCTGCTTACCCCAATCACTGTGCCGCTTTCAGGGAACCTTGCCAATGGTGATGTGTTCATCCTTGCTCACACATTAGCCTCCCAAACCATCCTGGATTTGGCAGATATCACTTCCAACAATGTTTCCTTCAATGGAAACGACGCGCTGGCTCTGCGGAAAATCAGCACGGACACATTAGTAGACATCTTCGGCCGTATCGGCGAAGACCCCGGCACTGCCTGGACAGCCGACGGCGGATATTCCACCCTGAACAAGACTCTCGTCCGCAAACCTACCGTCACCGAGGGTATCTCAGTGAACCCCACCACCGGATTCCCCACCCTGGCCACAGAATGGGATGTGTATCCGCAAGATACAACTGATTATCTCGGTTTCCACACCTTCACTCCTGGCGCCCAGGTAGCGGCAGCACCTGTGCTTACACCCGCGGGTGGAATCTATTACTCCACGGTGAATGTGACTATGTCCTCCACGACTCCTGGCGCGACCATCTACTACACCACCGATGGCAGCACCCCCAGCGACACCAACGGATTAACCTATACCGCTCCCATTGCGGTAAGCGCGACCACTACGGTGAAGGCCATCGCCTACGCCACTGGTTACACTCCCAGCAGCGTGACCACTGAAGCCTACATGCTCCCGGTTTCCATCCCGGACATTGCCACCCTGCGCGCTCAGCCCACCGGCAGCAACGTTTACAAGCTGACCGGCGAGGCCGTGCTGACCTTCCAGCAGGCGCAACGCCATCAGAAGTACATCCAGGATGCCACAGCCGCCATCCTGATCGACGATTCTGCCGGTATCATCACCAGCACGTATAACCTTTACGACGGCATCACCGGCATTACCGGAACCCTGGGTCTCTACAGAAACATGCTGCAGTTCACTCCCGTGGCTGATCCCGGAGCGGCGACCTCAAGCGGAAACACCATTGTTCCGGAAGTACGCACCCTGGCCAGCCTCACCACCGACGATCAAGCCAAGCTGATCAAAGTGATGAACGCAACCGTGGATGCCACTCTGGGAACCTATCCCGCGAATGCTTCCAACATCAACGTCACCGATCCCACCGCGACCCTCGTGATGCGCACCTTCCCCAATACAGACTACAGCGGAACCCCTATCCACACAGTGCCAGTCAACATCACCTGCCTGGTGGGTCAGTTTGATGCTGATATGCAGATCTCACCGCGCTTCCTGGCTGATTTTGAAGAAGCCGGCGGCACATTGGACGCCCCTGTCGTCACCATCTCCCGCGTGGGAAGCGACATACAGCTCACTTGGGCTGATGTGGATGGAGCCACCAGCTATCGCGTGGAAGCCGCCTCCGACCCCTATGGCACCTACACCACCCTGGGTACCATTACCGATATAACCTATACGATACAAAACCCCACGGAAGCTATGAAGTTCTTCCGTGTGATCGCCATTAACTAAAGAACAAGAGTAAACAATACAAAACCCGGGAGCTTCGGCTTCCGGGTTTTTTGGTTCATGTTTACCCAACATGGATGACTTTGGCCTATTATCATCCACAAATTACACAAATTAACACGAATTATAAAGGGTGGAAAGGTGCTTTTGAGGTGGAAAGGTGAAATGGTGGAAAAAACAAGTCCACCAAGTTATATTCTGTGTCATCCCGGGCAAGCGCACGCTTGACCCGGGATCCAGTCCTTTTAGAATAATCATCCACAAATTACACAAATTAACACGAATTAAAAGAACAGAATAAGGGCAAGTGCCAGCCCAAAACAAGTGGCAAATCCCGAACCTATATTACACCAATCTGCGGCAATCTGCGCCTTTTATCCGCGCTGATCTGCGTGAACCGCTTGAGCCGGGATCCAGTGCACAGGGGTGGCAAAGTCTGTTTGCCACAGAGACCGGAGGTCTCTTACAAACAGGCAATTCCGTTGCCTCTGCCGAACAGACTTCGGCAGCCCTTAACTTACACAAGCTAAGCAGTATCAGTCATTTTCAGGGTCGATACTATACTAAAGAAGATATCACCTTTACAACAAAGGAAGCCGCTTCATTTATTGCCTCTGGTGCCCCATCCTCATCATCCTGGTCTGAGGAATCACTATCCAGATCATCGACATCATCATCAGAAGCAGAATCGCCGCTTTGGCTATCCTCAGCTTCCCCATCCAGATCATGAAGGTGCATAGCATGCTCTATCAATTCCTGCATCTGAGCAAGATCCAGACCATCCAAAGTGGTGCTGAGCCGGTACACCGCGCCGGATCGCATATGCAGCTTGATGGCGGAAATATCCACTCCAAAAATGCTGTCCTCATCCATGCTGCAATACTTGATGTCTTTGAATCTTGCGATGAACTGGGACGTGGAATTCCCGGCATCCTTTACACACAGTGCCTCGGTGGTAAACACCATGCCGGAAGCTCCATTACCGAAGATGCTGGTATCGTTGGAGTCCACGATCTGCTCTTTGGAATAGCGTCCCCTGCATATCGTGGAAAGCATCTTCTTGATCCGGGGCTCATAATCTTCCACGATGGGCTCAAAACCGGTGATCTGGTGATACTTCTCGATAATCAGTTCCTTGATGTTATCCATTTGTTCTCCTTTTGGCGGGATTCTCAGGCCGGTTTACCGTGCCGAATCCATCACCTGAGCGGAGTATAAAAAAGCCCCTGGACAGATCAGGGGCAGGGGGTAGTAGTTTTTCCCTATAAATTAAGATTACAAGATTCCAGCGTGATAAAGTGTCATGATAAGACCAGTTTCTCGATTAATACTAATCTATCATCAGCGGCTCTCTGATGTTCAGACTCTCCAGGATATCCAAAACTCCATCATTTATCTCATCATACTCATCCCATAACAGCCACTTTTCAGCTCCCATATATTCTTTTACAGTCATTTTCAGCATCCAGGTGAAATTGTCAGAATTTTCAAAGTCACCCGTGATGCAGCCGGAGGTGAACTGATGGCAATTATCAAACAGTAGATTGTAGTTTCTGGATTTGCCTACTTTGGACAAGGCTCTTGTAGCTACAGATATTTTACCTACAGGCTCTCCATCCTCGTTGCATGACACATAGATGGCTTTAGCATTGGTCAGTCCCCCTATGCGATATAGAAAATCCTCAGGGGAAACGATAGTTATACTGCCGTCTCCTTCTAAGTTTACTATTTCATGATCCCCAATATATACGCCACTGTGAAACTCACCTAACACCAAATCGCATAATACAATGGATCCTTTCACTGGACTCACTCTTGCTCTTGAAACATCTCTAATAATCTGTTTAACAAGCTGTTTCGTGGTTTCTATCGGGTTTGCAGGGATAAACGGGTTTATTGGAAACTTACCAAACAGCATTTATTACTCCTTTGTTGCGTGAGGAGTTGTGCTTTTTATGATTTCCAAAGATATCTTATTCATTATCGACCTTCTCTGTTTTTTCCAATACAAATCTGATCTCAATTCTGCGATTGGCTGCATTATCAGGGTTAAGACCGTCTATTGGCTTTGAGTAACCATATCCTGCAACTACGATTCTGTTGGCCAATGAATCCGGCAATTCACCCAATAGGATATTTCTGGCTTCTCTGGCTCTGGCAGCAGATAATGTATAATTATCATCATAAACAGCACCGTATATTTGCTTATTGATGACTGGTTGCCGGACCGGCGTATTATCTGAGTGACCTTCGATATAAATGACACCATTGGGCAACTTGTTAAGAAACTCCAGCACCTTGGGTTTTGATTTGTTTAGAGCTTCCTGTACATCTTCGGTTACTATAGCACTACCCTTTTCGAAGATACCTTCTCTGAATACTATTCTGTAACTATCAAAATCGAAACTTGCCATGGTTTCAACATTCTCTTGTTTGAAGAAGTGTTGCATCTCCTTAAACATCTCTGTTACGACTTCCCTTTGAACTATCAGGCTTTGATCCTGAGTTAGTCTTTGATTCATCAAAATAATGGCTTGCTGCATGATTGATACAACCAGCAACATCACAACAACAGATACAACTGCTGCCATCAAATCAGATACTGATAGCCATTGACTTCCACTGTCT
Organism: Cloacimonetes bacterium UBA4175; assembly: GCA_002379855.1. Taxonomy (GTDB): domain Bacteria; phylum Cloacimonadota; class Cloacimonadia; order Cloacimonadales; family Cloacimonadaceae; genus Syntrophosphaera. Next base: position 31,603 of record DFUX01000055.1, read on the forward strand.
TTCAAATCGATCCTCCACTTACTGTATTGTCACAGGATAGACTGATACTCAGTTACTTTTAAGCGTCGTCGAGTTGTTTGGGGCAGCAACAAGCAGGTTTTTACTCATTTTGTCCACCGCAACATCTAAGGATCTGATAAGTTCCCTATATTCTTTGTGTATTGTGTCCATAATCTCGAGCGAGCTCTTCAGTTCTCGATTGCTACTTGATACAACAGATAGGCTGAGTTCCAACTTCTCCTTCAGTTTCTTGAATTCCCCTGTAACCTCTGTGATGTTCTCTGAAACAATAGTCATCGAAGCATCAAACTGCTTTAGCGAATTGTCCTGTCTTTTTATAAGAGTTCCCATGCTATTATTGAATTCAACAAATGATTTCTTGATCTGTTCTTCCATAGTAGTAGCAGCAGTAGAAATGCCTTTCACAGATAGTTCCAGTGACTTTGTGGATTTATCTATCAGAGAATTCATTTTGTTGATAGTAGCACCAACATCATTGTTCAGTGACGTTAGAATGGCGTTGATGTTATTCCTCATCTCTGTAATAGTTTCTTTGAGTTTTTCCGTTGATGAAGACGTCATCTGAGAAAACTCTTTAAGCTTGATATCCATCGTTGCAGACATTTTATCTACAGCAGAAGTAATGTTGTTTACAGTTTTATTAAATGCTTCGGCATTCTTTTTAAGGTTTTCGGAGAAGCCATCATTCATCTCTTTTACTGTGTTGCTCATTTCTGTCTTAATACTACCCAGTACCTCCTTAATGTTGTCCTGCATATTGTTAATTGTTGCGGATAACTGTTGTGTAGCGGACTTCATGGTTTGATCAAAGGTAGTAATCTTGTTTCCCAACTCTTTTGACATATTCTGTACTTGTGCAGCAATGCCATCTGCAGATTTAGTCAATGCTGCTTCTGTCTTCTCAATATTCTTGTTGAAGCTGGTGTTCATGGTTGAGATAGTATCGGAGATAGCTGAAGTCATATTGTCCAACGTGTTTCCAATCTTTGCATCAAGGTTTTCTACGACTTCAGCAAGTTGTGTTGCAGAATCTTGAACCATCCCTGCAGCAGTAGAAATCTTATCTATTGATCCCTGAATATCTGCTGTGAATTTTTCGATTGTTGTTTTAAACTGTTCTGTGTTATCTGCGGTGTTTTGTGCGTGCTTTAGCAGATCAGTAAAGTTGGTTAAACAAGCTTTTGAGAAGGTGTCCAGTTCATCGCTCTGAGACTTAATTCTCTCTACAATTTCTTGTGACTTGGATTCCAGTGCAGATTTATTGTCGTTTAAGCTTTTGACAACCGCATTAGTGCTGTCCAGTACAGCCTTTTCCATCTTCTCTCTGTTTGAGCTCAAGTCAGCTTTCAACTGGGTAAACTGCTCGCCAGTGTTATGGATTAAGCTCTGTTGTAATTCATTTAACACTTTCTTGTTTGATTCCATTGCTGTGTTGCCTTGAGTTTCAACGGCATTGATCAAACAAGTAGCCCGACTCTCCACTGCATGTTGTAGAGACTTTGATGCTTTGGTGAGTGCGGTTGCGTTGTCCAGCACAGCTTTTTCTATCTTCTCTCTGTTCGAGGCCAAATCGGCTTTCAGCTCATTTAACGCATTCCTATTTGTATCCATCGCTGTGGTGCTTTGCGTTTCTATGACACTAATAATGCCAGCAGCCTGATTTTCCATTATATGTTGTAGAGATTCTGATGCGCTGGTGATTGCGGTGGTATTATCACGCATGATTTGGCTAAGTGCTTTATTGTTACTGACTAAAGAGTCTTGCAGAGAGTTGAATTGTGTATCCGAATGACTGATTAGAGCATTCTGTAGTTCCACGATACTTTTTTCGCGCTCGGTGATTGACTTATGGCTTTGGTTTTCCAGCATGCTTACTATGCTTTGAATTGATGTTCCGATTTTGTCAGATATGCTCGCAAACTGAGTGTTCAGGAGATCACCAAGGGATTTATTATTCTGTTCAAGCATATGAATCACCCGATCAAAAAGGCTGGTCATACGTTTGTTTTCACCATCTTGTTTGTTCTGGTTCTCAAGTCGCATTTTACTGATTGTCCACTGTAGGCGCTTGCTTTCAAATCCCAGTTTCCCATATATAGATCGTAATACTAAAAACCAGATAATACCCCAGATTGATGTCTTGAATTGTGTTCCCATGCCTTGAAGCATACCAATCATCCCGGTGAAAGCTCTCTCCATGCCACCATAATTTGAGCTTGGAACCGCAAGTTGACTCATACTTGAGGAAATGGTCATTGCAGCTTGTCCCAAGGACTGAGCAAGTCCTACGAAAGTACCAAGCAATCCCAATGTCACCATAATTCCGGGTAGAATCCCTGCAAATTGCTCAGGCTTGGTGGCAACAACCTGGCATAGCTCAACTACTGAGCCATGTTCTACTCCGATATCATCATCCATAGTGCTGGTATGATTTGTCCATTTCTGTTCCCATGATGTTTCATTAGCATATTTCCGTAAAGAATATATTGACCAAAGACTCATACCAAGCATCAACAGATAAAAGATAGCTTGAGACACATCAAGTTTGAAGGATTCTGTAACCGGTAGGAATAATTGAATTATAGATAACATTAGCTGGCTCCCACCATAATAGTCGGTATATTCTGCAACCGCTTCTCACGTTCTTCTCTAAAGATATTGGCAAAGTCTATGATGAGTTCCCTGTCTTCAGTGCTAAGCTCTTGCCAATCTCGCCCAAATTCCTGACAACTGACAATCAACTGACCTACTCTGTTGCCCTCATCCATCAGGTACTTCTTGCTTATTACTTTTTCGTTGCCCTCTAATATCTGTAGAAATCCTTCCGCGGCATCGTTTAGCATCAAACCAGTGTTGATTTTGAAGGTAATGGATTCAAGTTCGCTGGAAAGTGAATCAATTGATGATTTTAAAGCCTCTATGTCGCACTCAATACTGTCTCCATATTTGATTTTTGTTTCAGCCGCTTTTAGTTCAACCCTTTTCTTAGATAACTCTTTATTCTTTGCCGCCCACTCCTTCTCATCAAGCTCTATCCTTTTTGCCCAAGAGAATAAGAGTTCTTCGAACACAAACGGCAAAAGCGTTTTACCTGAAGTGTCCCAAATGATTCTATCCAATCTGGCTAAGTTTTCGTCGCTAATTTCAGGGTTCACTCCAATCAGTTGGTTACCAATTTCCAAGATAAACACATCATCTTCCGAGATTTCGAATACTTCAATGTTTTGATTTGATAACTTGTTTTCTGTTAAATCCAACAACTTGTGAGCAGAACGTAGTCTCAGATAATGATCAAAATCCATCAATGCAGCGTTATCTGCCAGGTACTCATTGATCTCATTTCGTAAGATAATGAACTCATTTATTATCTTTGCAATATAAATAGATTTCTGTTCTTGATCGTATCCGACAAGGTTATCTGATGCTTTGTTCAACAGCCTGCGTCTTTCTAAAGCTTCTCTCCGCTCAATCTCGGTGAGACCTAAGTCTCTAAGTTGCTTAGCCTTGTTGAGACACCACTCTACAGCTTTCTTGATTTTTTGCACTACTGGATGATCAAGTACTTTTTCTAATAGCTCTATAGCCTTGATTGCAAATTGTACTGCTGTTCTTACAATGGGAAAGGGAATAAGCTGCACAACAACTTTCAGAACTGGTTTCACTACTTTTTTAATAACGTTCCAGGCACTCTTAACTCCATCCCAAACTTTTGTAGCTTTGTCAGCAATCCAATTAACAACACTCTTTGCAGTATCGACTACTGCGCTTACAGCATTGGATACGAAACTTACGGCAGAGCTTATACAGCTCCCTATAAAACTAAAAAATCCCATTTTTTCTCCTATTTTTTGTTTATCCCTAACAGGGCTCTACTTACGTCTAATTCTGATTTTGAATTCGGGTTCACATACTGGCCTACTTCAGCTTGTGCTCGCCTGACTTGAGCTATGGCCTCTTCAATGTGTTCCCATCCAATACGTTTTGAAACTTCGTCTCCCTCGGTTTGGGTATCCGAGAAAACTTTCGGTAAAGCCAAGCGCATGGCTGTCCTGATATCTCTGCCACTGAAACCATCCGATTCAGCAGCAGCAAGTTCCACTATCGTCTCCACATCGTCTTGGAAAGGGATTGAAGGAATCAAGAATCTTCTCCAAATTGCTTTCCTGGCCTCCTCATTGGGCATGGGAATATGTATATGGTAACTGATTCTACTTTGAAAAGCTTTGTCATAATTCTCAACAAAGTTCGTAGCAAATATTGTAACTCCTTCAAACTTTTCAAGTTCTATCAGCAGAGTTGATCTGCAGGCATTAACTTCATTGTCAATTCCCTGAGTAACCGTTGCCAATCTTTTTCCCAAGAGAGTGTCTGCTTCATCAAAGAATATCACAGCTTGGTAATCCTTGGCTGTTTGAAAAATCGTCTGAATGTTTTTTGATGTCTCTCCCATGAATTTACTCTCCAGGTCTGCCAGACTTACGTTGATGAATGGTAGTTCCAGAGTACCAGCGATTGCTTCTGCTGTCATGGTTTTCCCTGTTCCCGGTCTTCCATACAAGTTTAGGCTAAGCCCCGAACCATCAGGATCTACTGCTTCAAATCCCCACTCTTTGTAAATGGTTTTATGATATTTTATCTTGTTGATGGCTTCCTGAATTCTTAATCTGGTCTTGTTATCAAGGATCACGTCATGCTCAATACAGAATCTGGGCGTTTGGGGTAGAATTTGGTCAGATATGGGTTGCTTTGCAGCATCAAGTCTTTCATTGAGCTGTTTATTCGACTCTTGTTTGGTCGCGTTCAAATCAACTTCTTCCATTAGGACTCCTTACTTATGAATAAATTATAAACCTTGTACAGACTCATTATCTCTTTGGTTGTCTCTTCCACCAGCTCCCCCGGCTCCAGCACCTTCACCTTGGCACCATAACTCAGCACAAACTTCTTCATCTCGCTCAGGGAGTTGGCAGGCATCTCCAGGATGAGTGATTTATCCTCAAGCCGGGTGATCTTCTGTGCCGGATGCCACGTCCTTTCCGCGATGTAATCCGAGGTGGGGGGAAAGAATTGCAGCTTCACCTGAAACACCTCTCCGGTATAGATGCCAAAGCCGCTGTCAAAGTAGGTTTTGGAATCAAAATCCACCTCGTGTTGGGGTTTATCGCCAAGCTTGATCTTGTCCATGCGATTGAGGGCAAAGACGATCACCTGATCTATCTTTTTATAGTATCCGGCCAGGTAGAAGTTGTGGTTGAAATATTTGACTGCCAGAGGCGAGACTTCCTTGTGGCTGTGCCGTTGGTTCTGCACGCTATAGTAGTCAAAAGAGATCATCTTGTAATTCAGTATCGCTTTCAGTACCAGGCTCAGTTTCTCAGGCACAGAGTCCGAATCTGACAGGATACCGGTGCTGTCGCTGATCAGCGCTTTTTGGACATCGCGGTAGAACTTCAGGATGGATTTATCCAGTTTGGTTTCGATCCTGGCCAGAATGCCTTTGATGCTATCGGCAGTAACCAAACCCGATTCCTCCCACAGCTTGCTTGCCAGTGAGAGGCTGAGGATATCCTCGTAATCCAGCGTGTAATCAGGAAGGCGGTAACCCTCTGTGAAATAGTAGAAAACCTGATTGCCCCTGTCCATATCCTGATCTTCATAGATAGGAAAACCACAAGACGACAGATTGGTGATGTCCCTGGCAATAGTCTTCTTTGATACATCAAAGTAAGTTGCCAATTCACCTTTGGATATGCCGCTTAGCCGATGCTGGTTTATCAGATGCAGCATCTGCCATTGCCTGTACAAAGCTTGATTCCTCACACAATTCTCGCCATTTTATAGATTTTTCAAGATATTTTTGCCATGCCTAAACGGTCAAGGTTTTTCATCGCCGTCCTTGTTCCTTACGTGTAAACTCGACTACCTGAACACCTTATTCCACTCGGGAGAGTATTTGCCGATAAAGTAGCGCTCGAGTTTTCTGGTCGCTTCAGCCGCTTCCTCATCCATGCCGACCAGCAGGACATATATCTCCAGATCAGCGGCATGTGCGTGCATTAGCCTCCCCGATGTGTGTTTCCTGGCACTGTCTGACTCTCTGGTATAGTCGGATAATCTCTTCCTGATACCACCATTTGAGTATTCGATGGCTCTGCCGACATACATGACTTTTCCATCCAGTTCGGCTTTGTATAGCCCAACATAAGAGGAATATGGACTAAGGTCGATGCTGTCCAGACAGCCTGCGTATTGCCACTCGCGCTCCCATTCCCTGAGTGTCCTGCCTCCGATAGTTGGGACTTCGGTTCTGCCGGTAGAAGCATTCCTGCTGCCATTTCTCATTTGCTTGCTCTGCTGCTTCCTGCCTTCTTCGATGACTGCATTGCCGATCTTTGCCAGTGTTTTCCAAAAGCTCATTCTGAACTCCTATATATCATTTTTGCATACGCGTTCTCATGGTAAATCACCCCCTGGACAAAACAGGGGTATAGGCAAAAAAGAAATCTACACAGCCAGCCCCGCCCCATATTCTTTCCGCCACCTGTCCCGCAAATGATCCATGGTCACTCCTGATCTGCTTTCCTGGCAAGGGATTAGCCTTTTCGGGAAAGCAGGCTTCCTTCAGATATTTTACCCAAAATCATATATCGCCGGATCCCCTCTGCTTGTCAATCGATAAATTGTGCTTCTTTTGGTAGATACGCGTATGGAAAAGGCAGGGATCCATTCTTTTAATAATGTCCACGAATTACACGAATTATCACGAATTAAAAGAATATTAGGATAAGCATCCAATATACAACCACCCGACCCCAAAACAAACACCCCCAGGCTAAAAAGTGTGTCATCACGGCCTTGCGAGCCGTGATCCAGTCTTTTAAAAGAAACATCCACAAATTACACAAATTAACACGAATTAAAAGAACAAGATAAAGACAAGGGTGCAGCTCGAAAATCAAACGCCAAATCCTGAACCCCCATTATATCAATCCGTGGCAATCTGCGCTTTTTATCCGCGATATCTGCGTGAACCACTTGAGCCGTGATCCAGTCTTTTGAAAGCAAGCACCCGACCCCGAAACAAGCCCCAACAGGCTACTCATCATGTCACAACGGTAAACATACCTTGTCATTCACGGATAATAATCACAATTATCCGCAATATCCTTCATACCGCCCGCCCTTGCTACGACTGGCTTTGGCGCCATCATCCTTAGGTCATCCCTCACCAGGTTAAGGATGACTGCCGGAAGACCCCCGTCTGGGATGGTGATGTAAATGAGGCCTACCCTCTCTATATATATAGGTGCTACGGCTTGAATATATTGTGGAAAGGTGGAATTTGTGTAATTTAGGGGGCTGCCGAAGTCTGTCCGGCAGAGGCAACG
>DFUX01000055.1:39165-46796 GCA_002379855.1 Cloacimonetes bacterium UBA4175
AGAGACCTCCGGTCTCTGTGGCAAACAGACTTTGCCACCCCAGGGCACTGGATCCCGGGTCAGCCACCCCAAAGGGGACCCCGTCTGCCCGGGATGACACAATAAATAGCTTGGTGGTAGTTTATTTCTGGCTTGGCGTGCACCATTTCACCAACGTTTTTCCAAATCCGTATCCTGCAGATCCTGTCGATCCTGTCATCCGCGTTCTATATATCCTTTCCACATACTATACAAGCGAACTGATATTAAAACAGGTAGCCCGCCGTTACTGACCAGCAGTTGTTGGAAATGGCGGGGCGTTTGGCGGCGCTTTTGTCCAGTTCGGTGAAGCCGTGAAAATAGCGCACGCCCATCATGTAATTGGTGGAATAGACAAACTCCACTCCCAGGTTGATGCCGATGTTGACCCGGTTCAGGTCATTGATGTAATCCACATCGTTGGCGGATTTCGCGCTGAGGGCGTAGCCGACCTCCGGTCCCGCCAGAGGCTGGATGCGCAGGCTGTCCACCCTGAGCGCGGCCTTGAGCAGCACAGGCATCGTGATATAGCTGATGGTGAGCTTGTCCGTATCCTGAATGTCGGAGCCTTTTTGGGAGTAGAGCAGTTCGGGCTGAATGATCAGATTGCGCAACGGGCGGCTTTGCATCAGCACGCCCACGACTGCGCCCAGGCTGGTGGAGGTGTCCACGCTTCCGTCTGTCTCGGAGATTTGCAGTTTGGCGATGTTGACGCCGCCTTTCACTCCATACATGTTTCTGGTTTTGGCCTCCGCCAGGCCCAGGCAGAGCAGCAGGACGGCGCCGATGATTAGCAGTTTCTTCATTGTTATATTCCTATCTATTTGTTTTTATTGTTAGTTCTTCCAAGATTCGCCAAGGATCGGACGGCTGGCTTCGCTGTCAAGCAAGTTCGCCGGATGGCTCCAAACCCTTTTCAGGCTGCCAGGTCAAAGATAGCGCAGCATCTCGCGGTCTATCACTCCAGCGTAAAGTTCTATATAAGGCTTCACGGGGCTGTAATTGATCTTGGGGAAAAAGACTTCCTCGATCTGGAAAAACCCCACCGATGCGCTCATCTCCACCGAGATGGCAATGGGCCTCTCGCTTCCTTTGTGGATTTTGACTTTTTGGATGGCGCTGGCGGAGGTGCGGTGGATGTCGCCCACCTTGGGCTCGTTGGAGAGCATGGAGGGGATGCGGGCGCGGCCTTTTTCCATGTCGGAGCCGTCGCCCAAAAGCACCAGCCCGGCCTCCAGGGAGTGTATCTTCTGGGTGGCCATGTGGCCAAAGATGCCCTCGATGGCGATGGAGCGGATGGCTGTCTTGCGCAGGTATTCATCCCGTCCCAGACTGGCATCCAGAATCCTGTCGATGAAGGGGGTCGCCAGTTGGATGGAGATGATCTCGTGGGCGCTGCGGGTAACGGACATGCCCAGATCGTGCAGCAGCGCGGCAAAGATGACTCCGGTGAGGGAATCCTCCGCCGTGCCGACACCCTCCGTCTCCAGGCTGAGCTTGATGCCCGCCTCCTGAAGCAGCCTGAACATCATAATGGCGTTGAGGGCGGCTTTGCGGGTGTGCACGGGGCCGTGGTCGTTAAAACCCAGGCGTTTGATGGAGACGTTGTTGGCATATTCCTGCATGGATTGCAGGTCTGGATCGGCAAAGAGCTGTTCCGCGGCTTGCAGGGGCAGTCCGCTGAGCAGTTTCAGGATGCGTCGTTCCAGGTTCATCTGTTTAACCGATTTCTTCAATTTTATTCTCCTAAAATCTATTTATCAGCCGGCAGGCAAGGTTGGTGACGCTGCTCACGACGGCGATGGCCATGGCGATGGTTCCCGAGATCAGGATCGCTTTGTAAATCTGCACCGAGGCTTCGGCGGTGTTTCCCGCGATGTAGGCCTGCATCGCGTAGTAGAGCGAACTGCCGGGCACCAGGGGGATGATCACGCAGGTCACGAATACCGACACCGGCACCCTCAGTTTCCTGGCCACCACTTCCGAGTAGATACACACCAATAAGGTCGAACCGAAGATGGAATAGAGCAAGGACTTGCTATAAAAAAGGATGATCAGGTATAATGCCCAGCTCAGCCCTCCCCCCAAAGCGAGGAAGAGCAGCTTCCAGCCCTTGAGGTTGACGCGCACGGAAAAACCCAGGATGGAGAGAAAAGCCCAGCAAAACTGCATCAGGGTCAGGGTGTCGAAAGGCTTCATCTTACAACCCCCACAGTTCCCACAGCTTGAGCATCATGCCGCTGCCCGTGGCGATGGCCACCGCGATGAAGAGGGCCTCCACCGCCCGGGCAGTGCCCGAGACCAGGTCTCCACTCATGCTGTCGCGGATGGCGTTCACAAAGGAAAGGCCCGGCACCAGCAGCATGATGCCCCCGATGATGATGTTATCCAGCTTGATGCCCGGTACCACCAGGTCAAGCAGCTTGGCGAAAAGCACCACGGCCGCGGCGCCGGCGACGTGCAGGAGGAAGTTGTTGATGTTGAGCAGGCTCAGTAAATTGAGAGTCAGGCTCACCAGCACACCCACCAGATAGGCCACGCCAAACTCCGCCCAACTGCCTCCAAAAAGCAGGCAGAAACAACCGCTTGTGACGCCTCCGCAGAGCACCGTGAGCCAGGCGGGATGGGTGTTTTCGTTATCGATCCAGTATAGTTCCTTGCGGATATCCGCCGCCTGCAGCGAACACTTTCCGTCCTTGCATTTGGTGGTTTCCAGTTCATAAACAAAGCGGCTGAGGCGGGTGATCTTGCCCAGGTCGGTGCGGCGGTTATCGATGCGTTTGATGCTGGTGGTGAGGCTTTCCGCGCTGTCCGATACGGAGAGGAAAATCCCCGTGGGGGTCACGTATGATTCGGAATGCTGATAGCCCAGGGCAAAGCAGACCTTCTGCAGCATGAGCTCCACCCGGTTAGCAGTGGCGCCGCTCTGGAGGAGGATGCGCCCAATTTCCAAGGCTATCTCGGTGGTGTCCTTGATGCCAATCTTGTTCATTTGTTGTCCTTTCGGGTTAATTGGAGAATCGCCTCGGGCATACCCAGGATGCGGGCCACCTGGATGGCGCTCAGGGGTGGAGCTTCGTGCTTTTCCAGGCGTCTGAGGCGGTAGTCCATGGCTTCGCTCAGGGATTTGAGGCGCTGCGCGGGGCTCAATCCCAGACCTTTCCGCAAGGCCTCGGCTTTGTTGTCCAGTCCGGCGATGCTGTATTGAGGCAGTCCTTCCAGCATTGCTGGAGCGGTGAAGTGGGTGGCGGCAATGCAAAATTTGCCCGCGGCGGCCATGTGGCGCAGCACAGCCGAGGCCAGCAACTCGCCTTCCGTAGGATTGGTGCCCTTGGCAAATTCATCCAGCAGAAAGAGGGTGTTGCCTTCCAGTTCCAGAGTCTCCACAAAGGAAACGACTTCCCGCCCGAAGCTGCTCAAATCCGCGCTGCCGCTTTCGTCCTGATTGTACCAGATGTGGTCGAAGAGGGGAAGTTCCGCCCTGGCACAGGGCAGGGGAATTCCCTGGCGGGCGAGCCAGCAAAGCTGCCCCAGGGTCTTGAGGATGGTGGTTTTGCCGCCCATGTTGGGCCCGGTGATCAACGAGACGGACTGGTCAAAGTTATAATCCAGCGCCTGATAGCGTCTGCCCCGCTCCTCCAGATGCAATTTGAGGGGAAGGTTCACGGCGGACTTGATCCTGATCTGCTTTTTGCGGTGCAGGGTGGGAATGCAGCAGCCGTAAGACAGGGCAAAATCCGCCAGCAGGAAGCGCCAGCCGCCTTGCTCCGCAAGCTCCAGGGCTTCGTGCAAGAGGGGCAGGGCAGCGATGATCTTGCGGGAAAGGTCTTTCAGGATGCGCTCCTCTTCCTTTTCCCGCTTGGCTTCCAGGCCGCTGAGCTGCTTCTTGAGTTCCAGGCAATGCTCGTCATCCGCCAAGGTGAAACTGTAATTGGCGATGCTTTCCGAGCTGAGGATGAAGTATGGCGAGCGCAGGACACGCTCAGTAAGCTCCGCCTGGCCGCGGGAAAGGGTAAACTCGTCCTTGAGCTGGGGCAGTTCAAGCTCCCTCCGCGCTTCAGCCAAAAGTTGCCCGCGGGCGTATTTCAGCTTGTGGGCGAGCTCCAGACGGGCGGCGATGATCTCGCCAAGCTTGGGCGAATAGGCGGGGGAGATGCGAAACGAGGGCTGGCCGCTGCCATCCGGATCAAGCATGGCAAACAGTTCTGAAGTGTCCGGCAGGATCAGCAGGTCCATCCAGCCTTTGCCGCGGATGAATTCGCGCAAATTATGGTAGTGGTAGAGGAATTCCTTGATCAGAAAGAGTTCGTGCAGAGCCAGGGGCAGTTCGGCGCGTTTTGAGGGAAGCGCCAGGCGGGGGATGTGGGCAAAGAGGTCGCGCAGTTGCCTTCTGGCGGAGTCCTCTTCCCGCAGGGTATCCAGCAGCCTGCCCATCTGGGTATAGTGTTCCCGCAGTTCGCTTGCTTTGCGGTCAAAACGCTTCAATTCGCGGGATTTAACCTCCGCCAAAAACTCGCCCGGGGCGTCGATCAGCGCGTGAATCTGCCTCAGGCCGAGGGTCCGAGCCATCTGCTGGAGCATGTTGTTCCTTCCTGAATTAAGATTTTAGGCATAAATGCTTTGCCATAAGCAGCCTGTCAATGTTTTTATTGCCAGGGAACCACAATCGTTCCCCCGGCTGTGCTGCGGATGCTGCTGGCATAGCGCTGGAACACCCGGAGGGGTTCGGGATGGGGGAAGTTCCAGCGGTTGCCTTCCGCCGCCGTGATCCATACCTCGCGGGGGCTGACCGCGCGCACGAATTCCTCGCTGCTGGAACTTCTGCTGCCGTGATGCCCCGCTTTCAGGTAATCCGCTTTCAGCTCTTCCGGATACGCGTCCAGCATGTGCCGTTCCGCCGATACCTGCGCGTCCCCCGTGAAGAGATAGCGCCTGCCTTTGTAATCCAGGCGGAAGACCAGGGAAAGGTCGTTGTCCGCCTCCGACCAATAGGAAGCGTCGGGATGCAAGAACTTGATCCGCGCGCCGCCAATCCACACGCTCACGGTGTCCTCGATGCAGCGCAGTTCCGAAGCGTCCAGCAGACCGGTATCCCGCCAGGCCTGCCACAGGGGGTCGTCCCTGGTTTCGTCTGTTATCGCGATGTTTTTGACGGTCAGGGCGGAGCAGAGATCGGCAAATCCTCCGGAATGATCGCTGTCCAGATGCGTAAGGATCAGCCAGTCCAGGGAGTTGACGCCCTTCCTGCCCAGCCAGGGGATGAGTTTACGGGCTGCCCAGCTCTTTTCGGAACTGCGGTGCTTTGGCCCGGTATCCACGAGCAGATTGCTGCCATCTTCCAGGCGAATCAGGATGCAGTCGGCCGTTCCGGCGTTGAAGAGATAGACTCCCGCGGCGGTCTGATTCAGAAAACCGGGTAAGGCTATCAGCAGGCAAGCCAACAGGATAGCGGGCAGCAGCCGGGGCAAAAACGCCCACAGCCTCAGCATACGCAAGAGGCACACAAGCAGCAGACCGCAGCCCAGGACTTGAACCGCCGTAAGCCTGCTGTTGTCCAGATAAAAAGGCAGGCTGCCCACCAGGTCTGTCCAGCCTTCAAAAATCCTGAGCAGCAAACGGTAGCTGGTCAGATAAGCCGCGCCCAGCAGATTGTTTGTGGGCAGGATCATCACGATGAAGCACAGCACCAGCAGGACTCCCGAAAGCGGCACGCCGAGGATGTTGCCGATGATCCCGTTCAGCGAGGCGGTGCCGAAATAATACAGCGTCAGGGGCATCACGGCGAGTCCCACGGCGGTGTTCATCACCAGATAGTCGATGCCCCGGTTGAGCCTCATCCGCAGGATATCCGAGGGCAGATCGCGTTCCTTGATCCAGGCCCGGCGAGGCAGACCCAGCATGATAACGCCCACGCAGAGGAATGATAGCTGCAAGCCGACATCGAAAAGCTGGGCGGGAGAGATGGCTGTGATGATCAGCAGGCTAAGCGCCAGGAGCTGCGCGCCGGAAAGCGGAATGCTGCGCCAGCGCGCGAAGATCATCAGGCCGATCATCAGCACCGACCTTAGCACCGGCGGGGACCAGTGATTCAAAGCGGCATAGAGGCCGATCAGCAGCATAAATACCGCCTCCGCCAGGGGACGGGGAAACAAGACATTCAACAGCATCATGCAGACCCAGTAGATGAACCAGATATGCAGTCCGCTCACCACGATCAGATGGATCATCCCGCTGCGGGTCAGGCTGTCCCGGTACTGTCCTTTACCCGCGGTGTCCGACAGGGTGAGCGCTTTGGCAAAGCCGGCGTCCGGGCCCATCCTTTCATCCAGGACGCGCAGCAGGCTGGCTCTCCAGCTCGCGATAGGCAGCAGCGACCTTTCACCGGGCAACTCCCGCAGGCTCTTGCGGATGTATGCCCGGTGCAGGGGGCGGAAGGTATCCAGGACAGGATCCCGTTTTCCCGGCAGAATCTCCAGATAAGCGGAGTAGCGCTGTCCGGGAACGAGTTCCGTCTGGGAAAAGAGCAGCAGGGGTTCATCGATCCGCATTCCCTGGACTTGCCGGAGTTCGATTTCAAAGATTCCCCCGGAGCGGGATAGCTGCTGCTTGACGGTAAACTCGGCTTTGTTCACGATCCTGTCCCGGCTGGCAAAGGCGGCATCCAGAAGGGTGGGACGCTGTGAGACCGCAAAGCGCGCCGCGCCGAGGCAGAGGCAGATAAGCAGGATGCAGACGACGCGAATCTGCCGGAAGGCCAGGGCCAGCCCGATCAAACCAGCGGAGGCGCCCAAAGCCCACCAGCCGGGGATGTTCAGCCATTTGCCCAGGGCAATGCCGGCACACCAGCAGAGCACCGGATAAAAAAGGGGCGCGGGAAGTTGCTTGGGCTGCGAATCCAAAGCTTGCTTAGAGTTTTTTAGCGGCGGTTGAAGATACCCAGGATCAGGCCCAGCATCACCGACAACAGGGCTGCCAGACCAATGCGCAGATCCTCAGCCTGCATGAAAGTGAGCGTGTGGGCGGGAATCCAGAACCACAGCAGGGCATAGAAGCTTTTGTCCAGGCCAGACCAGTTGAGTTTACGCTCTCCCAGGCCATCCAGCAACCTGTGAACCAGAACCAAAAACACCCCAAACTGGAGGTTCATGCTCGCAGAGATAGCAAATGCCTTTCCAAACTTGCTCAAAACGGGCAGCAGCTTGTGTGCTTCCAGATACTCCACATAGCCTGTGAAACCATTGAAAGCATATTTGATCGCCACGCCAAGAGTCGCCCAAACAAGCATTTTCCAGATGGTCAGGCCAAAACTGAAAGGATAGCGGAAACTTTTGCGTACCACCCACTTGGAGACCACCTCCCCCAGGGTGCCAAGGATCGCGAACTGAATCATTGTGGATAGGATGGGATAGGCTTTGACCCAACTCAGATAAGTTTGCACAACTGCATTCATGGATTTACCTCGCCAACTGCTATAATTATGACAGATATCCGCGGCACAGAAAGCCACGCGGATGTTTCTACCGACACACACCGCGCGGATTCTGTCAATCTTTTTCTCTTTTTCTGACTTTTCGGAGTCTGGAGAATTCAGGCTACGCGGATAATATAAGGGC
>DFUX01000055.1:46940-47315 GCA_002379855.1 Cloacimonetes bacterium UBA4175
TCCTGTTATCCGTGTTCTATTTCTTTTTCACAATCACCACCCCATCACGACACCACGAAGTCCTTACTGGACGCACCTTTCCACCATTTCACCTTTCCACCTTTCCACGCCTAATCGTAGCACCTATATATATGGGGGCCTCATTTGTAAAACCTGGCTTGCCGGGGGTCTTCCGGCAGTCATCCTTAACCTGATGAGGGATGACCTAAGGATGATGACCCGCAAGCGCGGCCCCTCAAAGCAAAACGAGGAGGACACCATGAAGGTGAATTACAATCAACCAGTACTCAGCTACAGCGGACACTGCGATGGACTTATCTATTACTACCACAGGAGGTTGAAGGTGTATATTGCCAGAGCATACGCCAAGCCCCG
>DFUX01000056.1 GCA_002379855.1 Cloacimonetes bacterium UBA4175
GGGAGGGTGATGCAAATGAGGCCCAACCTCCCCCCATATATATTAGGTGCTACGATATGGTGGAAAGGAAATAGAACGCGGATAACAGGATCGACAGGATCAGCAGGATTTATGAAAGGTGAAAAGGTGGAATGGTTCCCCCCGAAACAAGTCCACCAGGCTATATACTGTGTCATCCCGGGCAAGCGCACGCTTGACCCGGGATCCAGTCTTTTGGAAACACCCGTGGAAAGGTGGAAATGGCGGTTCAGCGACCGCCAGTACAAAGTAGCGGCGCTTGCCATAGCGCCGTTTGGGATTGCCGTCCATGGGGGGTGGCAAAGTCCGTTTGCCACAGAGACCGGAGGTCTCTCCCAAAAAGGCAACTCCGTTGCCTCTGCCGAACAGACTTCGGCAGCCCTCAAATTATCTGCGTGAACCGCTTGAGCCGTGATCCAGTCTTTTGAAAATGAGAGCAAAACAGCATTAGCGTCGGCAACGCTCGGAATGGATGACAGCAGCCTCTCTGATACAATGGATTAGCTGGTTTACAGTCCCTTCAACAGGGCATGGCGCGGCCCCAGGGTGGAAACCAGGAGCCCCTCAGCATGGAAATGGGCAAGAATCTCGCCCAGGCAGACGGCTCCGGCATGGATGATGTCCGCGCGGTCAGGATCCATCCCGGGCAGCTCTCTGCGGCCTTGCAGGTCAAGTTTCTGATACAGAGACGCCTGGCGCCTGAGTTCTTCCGCGCTCAGCCAACTGCCCTGCACAAGCTCCACCGAATATGTTGAAAGCCCCAAAGACACGGCGGCCATGGTGCAGACGCCGCCCCCGCCGCCAATGATGGGCAGACCGGGATAACCGGGAAAGGCTGCCTCCAGATGGGAGCGGACGCTTGCGCGCAAAGCCGCGACCTGTTCCGGCAAAGCGGGATCGGAGAGGAGAAAGCTCTTGGTGAGCAGCAGTGCGCCCAGAGGAAGGCTGCGCTGTAAATCGATCCGCGCGCCTTCGCCAAAGGTAAATTCGATGCTGCCTCCGCCGCAGTCGGTCACCAGCTTGCGTCCCTCACCCCGATGCAGGGATGCCGAGGCCATCCAGCTTAGCCGGGCTTCCTCCTCCGGGGAAAGAACTTGCACCTGCCAGCCAAACCTGGAGCGCACCGCCCCGATGAACTCCCGCGCGTTGCTTGCCTCCCGCAGTGTGTGGGCTCCCACGCAGAGAACCTGCCGCACACCCTCACGGCGGCAAATCCGCTCCATCTCCTCCAGGGTCCGCAATCCCCGTTCAAAGGCCGCGGGGCCGATGCTTCCGCTGGCGGCGAGATCGGCTCCCAGCTTGCAGCTCAGGCTGAAATCCGCCACCAGCTCCGGTTCTCCCCCATCCCCCCGCGCGATTGCGCATTTGAAGGAGTTGGTGCCCAGATCGATTACGGCTTTCATGGTAAAAAGCCTTTGCCAGATAGCAGGATAGGCGCCGGCTTGGGATCAGCGCTCGGGATCGGCATCCGAGGCTGGTTCCTTGTAGCTCAGAAAGAGTTCATAGACATCCTGGGGCAGCCTCTGGCTCCTGCCTTCGCTGGCAAAGACCACGATCATCTCCGCCCGGAAGCAGAGCTCCTGGCGGGAATTGAGGATTTCCTGGATCCAGTGCCCTTTGACCCGGGTGAGTTTATCATACCAACTGCGGACGATGATCACTTCCTCCAAATCGATGGCTTTCCGGTAGTCCAGGCTGAAGCTGCGGATGAAGATCTGCAGATTGCGCTCCCTCATGCGGGTGATGGACATATCCATCTCCAGCATGGCCTCGGAGCGGGCGCATTCCAGTATCTGCAGGTAATTCGCGTTGTTGAGATGGCCATAGACGTCGCACTCGTAGCCATATATCCTTTTGCGAAATTCAAATATCATGTTGTTCTCCTTGGATCGGAAGCTGTGGCGGCATTTTGTGCTTGACCGAATGGCAAGCTCCAATTCTGATGCATGGAACAATTTCCGAAAAGAGGATATTATGTCCAAGAAATCTGTCAACCCCAAATTTGCCAAAGCCGCCCCCAAAAGCGCTCCGGCCATGGAGACCGCGCAAAATAGCGCTCCCGCCTGGAATCCCCGCTATCTGTCTTTGGCGCTGATGGCGCTGCTGCTGATCGCGGTGAGCCTGCTTTACTTTCCGGTGGCGTTCAAGGGCTACACACCCAAAAACGCTTCGGATATCACACAATGGCAAGGCGCGGCAAACAAGATCATAGAATACAACAAGACCCACGCGGACAACGCCTTGTGGACGCAAAGCATGTTCAGCGGCATGCCGTCCTACATGATCTCCTTTCCCAACCGCTGGCCGTTTTTGGAGAACCTTACCAAGCTCACGGACAAGGTGATCAACTGGCGTATCTTCCTGCTGTTCGTGGGTGGATTGGGCATGTTTTTCCTCTTGCGCCATCTCAAGCTGGATGTGTGGACAAGCTTTTTCGGCGCGGTGGCCTTCGTGTTTTCCTGCCACTGGCTGGGGCTGGTGGAGATCGGGCACAACACCAAGTTCCGCGCCATCATGTATATACCCTGGGTGATCTGGGCGCTGTTCAGGCTGCGCAAGGAACCGGGTCTGCTGGGGCTGGGTTTTCTGGCCACGACCCTGATCATGCAGTTGAGGGAAAACCATCCCCAGATCAGCTACTACCTCTATCTTTTTGTGGGAATGTACTGGCTGTGGCAGTTGATCGAGAGCGTCCGCAAGAAAGACGGTAAACGCTTTGTAGCCTTTACCTTGCTGATGGCGCTGGCTTTTGGGCTGACGGCATTGGCTGTGATGAATCCCTATCTGAGCACACTGGAATACAGCCACCATACCATGCGCGGAGGTCCCCAAGGCCTGGAGACCAGCTATGCCCAGGGCTGGAGTTTCCATCCCAAAGAGATTCTCACCTTCATCATCCCCGACTTCTATGGCGGGATCAGCCCCAACTATTGGGGTTACATGCCTTTCACCCAAATCTATAACTACTTTGGACTGGTGGTGCTGGCCTTTGGCGTGCTGGCTCTCTGCGGGCGGAAACACAGGCGCCTGGCGGTCTTTCTCTGGATCGCATCCTTGATCTTTCTCATCATGTCCTTCGGCAGCGCAACCCCCTGGCTGAGCGGGCTGTTCATGAAGTATCTGCCCTATTTCAACAAGTTCCGTGTGCCCTCGATGATCCTCACCATGGTGCAGGTGATAGCCGCGCTGCTGGCGGCTTTGGGACTGGACACGCTGCTGAGCGAAATGAACAACCGGGAGCAGAAGTGGAGCAAGGGATTGTTCCGCGCTTTCTGGATCTGCGGGGGAATCTTTGTGGTCTGGTTGCTGCTGGGCAAGACCGTTTTTGGCGGGCTGAGCTTCACCACAGCAGGAGAGATAGCGCAACTCGAGCAATACAACATGATGGCGCGCCTGCCGCAACTTAAGGCAGACCGGCTGGCGCTGCTCTACAACAGCGGCGTGCTGAGTCTGCTGCTCCTCACCGTAAGCATTGGCCTGGCCTATCTGCACAGCGTGAAGAAGCTGCCGCGTCTGGCCTTGGTGCTGCTGCTCACCCTGGTGGTCTTTATCGACCTCTATGTATATACCGGAAAGCATCTTAAGAATGAAAACCTGCAAGCCCGGCAGGAGTATTTTGACAGCTTCCAGGCCCGGGACTACGATAGTTTCCTCCTGCAAGACAACGACAATCATCGCATCTATCCCATCGATCAAAGCCTTATCAGCCAGACCCGCATGACCCGCTCCCCTGGAGAATGGGCCTATCACCATCAGACCGTGAACGGCTATTCCGCCGCCAAACTGAAACGCTACAACGACCTGCTCAACCTGATCCAGGGCGATGCCAAACAACTTGGAGAATGGCGGCGTTACCTGATGAATCTTTACGCTCCGGAGAAGGGCAGCATGCCCCGCGAAGCGGCAACACCCGTCCTGGATATGCTCTCCGTGAAGTATTTCCTGCATCCCGACAATCTGCCTTTGGATTCGCTGCTCACCAAGCTGGAGCCCGTTTTCACCGGATATGACGGCACCACGGTCTATCGCAACAACAGCGCCCTGCCCCGCGCCTGGTTCGTGGACTCGGTGCAAAAGGTGGCTCCGGCGGATTCCATCCTCGGCTTGCTGGCCCTGGAAAGCTTCAATCCCCGCTCGCTCGCCTATGTGGAAAGCGATCTGAAAGGCGTGCAAGCGCCTGATTCCGCCAGCGTGAAGCAAACCGTGGCTGAAATGCACCAGCTTGCCTACGACGTTTACACCGACAAACCCGCTTTCCTCGTCTTGAGCGAAATCTATTACCCCGCGGGCTGGAAAGCCAGGCTGGACGGCAAGGAAATCCCCATCCATGCCGCCAACTACGTCCTGCGCGGCCTGCAGATACCGGCGGGACAGCACAAGCTGGAACTGAGCTTTGAACCGAGTTCCTACAAGCAGAGCGTGATTCTGAGCCTGATCGGCCTGCTGGCAGCCTTGCTTGCCCTGCTGGCCGGGCTTTTCCTAAAGTATCGCAAAGCGCATCCCGCAGAGCAACAGGGATAAAGGCTTATGAGAATCAACAACGCCGATTACCGCAGCGTCTGGTGGGAGCATGGCCGCCTGAAAATGATTGACCAAAACAGGCTCCCGCAGGATTTCGTGATCGCGGAGTTCACCAGCCATGAAGCCGTGGCGGACGCCATCCGCTACATGACCGTGCGGGGAGCCCCTGCCATCGGGGCCGCGGGCGCTTTCGGCCTGGCGCTGGCTGCGCAGAGCGCACCGGAAACCAAGTTCCGCGCCTCCCTCAAACAAGCCCGGCAACTGCTGATCACCACCCGCCCCACGGCTGTGGACCTTGTCAACGGCGTGAATTACGTGTATGAGGAGGCCATCCGCTTTATTCCGGACATCCCCCACGCCAGACAGGTAGCGATCCTCGCCGCCAACGAATTTGCCAACCGCAGCGCGGAAGAGTGCCGTATGCTTGGCGAGATCGGCAACACCCTAATCCCGGACGGAGCCCGCATCCTCACCCATTGCAACGCCGGAGCGCTGGCGACGGTGGACTGGGGCACCGCTCTGGCCGCCATCCGCGCGGCTCACCGGGAAGGCAAGCAGATCTTCGTCTATGTTTCCGAGACCCGTCCCCGCTTTCAGGGAGCCCGCCTCACGGCTTTCGAGCTGGAGCAGGAGGGCATTTCCCACGCCATCATCCCGGATTCCGCCTCCGGCTACTACTTCTGGAAAAAGGAAATTGACTTGGTGATCACCGGCGCGGATCGCGTCTGCCTCAACGGCGATATCGCCAACAAGATAGGCACCTACCAGAAAGCCATCCTCGCCAAAGAGCACGGCATCCCCTTCTATGTGTCCGTGCCGCTTTCCACCTTCGATCTTACCTGCAAGGAAGGCGGGGACATCCCCATCGAGTTCCGTCCGGATGACGAAGTTAGAATCTTTGGGGGAGTGCAGCTTAGCAACCCCGGTTCCCCGGTGCTGAATCCCTCCTTCGATATCACGCCCGCCAGCTACATCACCTCCATCATCACCCCCGCGGGCATCTTCGCCCCCGAGGAAGCCGCCAAAAAGGCGCAGGGCTGATATGAACGGCAGTCCCCGGCAGATCGACCTGCTCATCCAGGGCGGTATCATCCTCTGCATGGACGCGGAGCGGCGCGTTCTGGAAGGCCACTGCATCGCCATCGATAAAGGCCGCATCCTGGAGATTTGCCCCGACAGCGCGGACAAATACCAGCCAAAGCAAAGCATCAACGCCAGCGACTGCATCGTGATGCCGGGCCTGATCAACCTGCACACCCATCTGGCGATGACCTACTTTCGCGGCCTGGCGGATGACCTGCCCCTGGAAAGGTGGCTCAATGACTATATCTGGCCGCTGGAAGCCCGCCTGCTGAACCGTGACTTTATCTACCATGCCGCTCTGCACGGGGCGGCGGAGATGATCAAGAACGGCATCACCCAGATCAACGACATGTATTTCAACATGGCCGCCATCGCCGACGCCTGCACCGCCGCGGGATTGAGGGCTGTGATCGGGGAAGTGGTGCTGGACAACGGCAGCAGCTCCCCCAAGAAGCGGGAGTTTGGCAGCATGGTGCTGGAATACCGGCAGCGCTACGCGGACAATCCCCTCATCGATTTCTGCCTGACGCCACATTCGATCTACGCCTGCTCGAGGGATTCTCTGGAGCAGGTCGTCCACGCCTCCCGCAAGCACAATATCCTGCTGCACATGCACCTTTCCGAGACCCGCTCCGAGGTGGAGCAGTGCCAGAAAGAGCGCGGCTGCAAGCCCGTGCAATATCTGAAAGAGATCGGTATGCTGGACTGCCCCGCTATCTACGCCCACGGCATCTGGCTGGATGAGGAGGAGATCGACCTGCTCTCCGGCACCCCCTCCAGCATCGCCATCTGCACGGACAGCAACCTGAAGCTGGCCTCCGGCATCCTGCCCCTCGCGTCCTATCTGAAAAAGGGGATAAACGCCTGTTTCGCCACCGACGGCGTCGCCAGCAACAACAATCTGGACATCCTCGCCGAGATGGATTGCACCGCCAAGCTGCACAAGGCCATCACGGGCGATCCCTGTTTCCTGCCCGCGCCCCAGGTGCTGGCCATGGCCACCGTCGAAAGCGCCCGCGCCCTTGGCGTGGAGCGGCAACGCGGTTCGCTGGAAGCGGGCAAGGACGCCGACATCTGCATCCTCTCGCTGAACGGAGTGGAAAGCCAGCCCCTCTACAATCCTTACTCCCAGGTGGTCTATAACCTTGGCTCCAAACAGGTTAGGGATGTGGTAATCCAGGGAGAGGTCGTGCTCCGGCATGGCGTGCTGCAAAAGCTGGATGAGGCCGAACTGCTTGGATTTTCCCGGCAATACCAGAATCAGATCAAGGCGGAACTCAAGCTGTGAAATCCATCAAAAACCGCCGCGCCACCCACGATTATCTGATCATCCAGAAATATGAAGCCGGTATCTCCCTGGCTGGCAGCGAAATCAAATCCATCCGCGCCGGCAGGGTCAACTTCAAAGACAGCTATGCCCGCATCGAGGCGGGGGAATGCTGGCTGCTGAACCTGCACATCAGCCCCTGGGAAACAGCCGCCCATTTCAACCACGATCCCGACCGCAAAAGGCGTCTGCTACTCCACCGCCACGAGATTCGCCGCCTCAGGGCCAAAACCGAGGAGCAGGGCATGACCCTGGTGCCCCTGGAGCTCGTCATCAACGAAAAAGGGCTTTGCAAGGTCATTCTGGCGCTGGCCAAAGGGAAAAAGACCTACGACAAGCGGGAAAGCCTGCAAAAGAAAGACCTCGAACGCGAAAGGGAACGCGGCCACGGCCGGGATTACGGCAGGGATTAGCGGTCATCGCCTGATTTTAATACAAACCACAGCAGGTTCACGCAGATATACGCGGATTATTTGAGGGCTGCCGAAGTCTGTTC
>DFUX01000057.1 GCA_002379855.1 Cloacimonetes bacterium UBA4175
CTGCAGGGAATCCAGCATGAACTGCGCGGATTCGTTCAATTCGCCGCTGGGATACTTTTTGAGAAAATCGCCAAAGAGTTGGATGGCGCGGGCTTCGTCTTTAAGTTCTTCCGCTACGGTAAAGGCTTTCATGAAGGAGGCGCGATAGTCGTCTGCGCCGTTGGCGTAATTGGCTATGATCTGATCATAGTAAGTGATGGAATCTCTGAAGTTACGTTGCCGTGCCGCGTTGTCTGCCAGATTGAAGAGCTCTTCCGCGGAGAGTTCCAGCTTGACACGTTCCGGATATTTGACCATATTGAATTCCGTGAACAGTTGCTGCGTAACCTCTTCCTGGCGGGCTGCCTCGCGTTCCCTTTTCAGGGTGCCATAGATGCGGGGTTCGATATCGGTGAAGCTTTGCGCCAGTGGTGGTGTTTCCTTCAAAATCCTGAAGAACACGATATCTCCCCGGGAAGTTTTGAATACCGGACTGACCCAGCCTATGGGATTGTCCCACACCATGTTGTTAAAGTCCTTGTCGGGTCCAATGCCGGTGATAATACCATTATGATAGATGTTGTCCAGCAAAGCCAGCTTGGGTTTTTCCGATTTCTTTTCGATCAGTTCGTTGATGGCTTTCTCGTTGTTTTTCTTTACATATTTATTGTAAGACTTAAGTGCTTTTTTGGCGTCTTTTTCGTTTTTAAACCACAACACCTGGATGGAGCGGTTGGCCGGGGTGGTAAAGTCGTCCAGATGTTCGTCATAATAAGCCCTGGCATCCTCGGAAGAAACCTGCAGGGAATCTGAGACCAGTTTGCGGAAAGTGGTGTTCAGGATATAATAGCGTTTCATCTGCTGGAAGTCATCGTTGTCCTGCAGATACTTGGTATAGTTTTGGGCTTTGGCTTCGGTGGTGAGCAGACGGCGCACCAGTTCCTGATTCACCAGTTGCTTGGGCCCCTCGCCCTTGGTGATGAACATCTGTTCCTGGGGAGAGAGTTTTTTGAAGCTGGCCAGGACATCGGCAATCGTTATATTTAGTTGGGGATCGGGAGATGAAACCAGGATCTGGCTTTCGATGGCGGCATTTTTATCCATGGCTCCCAAGTCGATCTGGTTGACCAGGGTGCTGTCGGTAACCACTTTGTATTTAAGTTTAAGGTTGTCGGTCAGATCGTCCAGCATGCGGGATTCCACGCCGGGGCGGGTGCGATGTTCAAGTTCCGGTAACACTTCCTGAAAGGATTTTTGCCTGCCGGGCACGTGATCCTGTTTGGTAAAGACGTGCCAGCCGGTGCCTGTCTGGATCGGGCCGTGGAAGCTGGTAGTGTCGGTAACAGCCTCGGAGATGAGTTGTTCCAGCTCAAGATCGTTGCCGACCCCGGGGATGTTCCCGTTAAGGCGGATATTCTTGATCACGCCCTTGAGTCCTTTGGCGTAGGTGTTGGTATTGTATTTATCCGATACCGTAGCGAAAGGCGTTCCGTCTTTCAGCTCTTTAAGCGCTTTTTGAGCGGAGGCTTCGTCAGCCGCCTGAATGTATTTAATGGTAAGATTGGGGTAAAGGTAGAAAGCCTGTTTGTTGTCATCGTAATACTTCTGTTTGTCGGCTTCGGTGATCACCAGCAGGTCGCTGATGTTTCTTTTGTAGAATTCCTGCAGCAAAAACTGATCGGCGCCGGCTTCGATTTTCTGCACGACTTCCGGGTCTTTATCCATCTCCAGTTGCAAGGCTTTCTGCATAAATGCGGCTTCCACCGCCATGATGTCCAGCACCTGGATCTGCCCTTCGACAGTCTTGTATCTGCCCTGAGCATTGGGAGGGAGTTTGGAGATTTTGGTGTCAAGTTCTTCCCGGGTGATCATTCCGCCGTCGTATTCAGCCAGGACGTCATCGGAGTTGATCAGGTTTGCTGTGGTAACTTTTGTGGGTTGGGTTTCCGCGGCAAAGCATAACGTCAGGCTCAACAAAGCTGTGAGCAATATCGGCAGCTGTTTGGATCGGGTCATTATATACTCCTTACAAATATGCGTTTTTAGACAAACACAAAAAAAAGAGTGGACAGCTACGCGTCAAGGATTTTTATTGGTATATACAGGTAGCAACAATTTGCCCTGGATTTGGCACATATCGTGCTTTACATTAATGATAATGAGAAATACATTCCGTTAGGAGGAAGACAAATGCTCAGTATACTGAAAAAACAAAAGGGATTTACCCTGATCGAGATTCTGGTGGTGGTGATCATCGTCGCCATCCTGGCAGCCCTGGCTGTTCCCCGCTATCTCCGTTATGTGGAAAAATCCCGTTCAACCGAAGCTCAAACCGCCATCAGCGCGATCCGCAAAACCTATGACGTGTATATGCAAACCAATGGCAGCACCGCTGATTTTACCATCGAAAGAGCGATGAAAGAAACCAAGCTTGGTGAAAGCACTGTCAAAAACTGGAAATTCGACGTTACCGGCAACCCGCCCAAAAAGTTCATTGCCACATCCACCGAAGACTTCCCCGGCGGAGCAGGCAAACAGGTGTGGTATGACGTAGATGAAGCAAAATTCCATGGCTACGGAGTTGACCAGTGGACCGATCCGAACACCGGAGGTCTGGAAACTGACTCTGAATAACCAGGAGAGTTAAAGTTGACTATCCACGAATTATTGCGCTTTACCGCAGAAGCGGGAGCGTCTGACCTGCATATCGCCGCGGGCGCGCACCCCATGGTGCGCGTCAACGGCAAAATGAAGCGGCTGAACCTGCCGATCCTCTCGGTTGAAGAGGTGGAAAATCTGGTCTTTGGAGTGATGAACGAAGTGCAACAAACCATGTTCAAGGAAAATCTGGAGATCGACTTTTCCACCAAGCTCAGCAATGATGTACGCTTTCGTGTCAACGCGTTTCACCAGATCAACGGCATTTCCGCGGCCTTCCGCGTGATCCCCAACGAGATCAAAAGCTATGAAGAGCTGCATTTGCCGGATATCCTGAAGCGCCTCACCCAGAAAGAAAAAGGGCTGATTCTGGTCACCGGTCCCACGGGTAGCGGCAAATCCACCACCCTGGCCACCATGATCGACTCGATCAACGACAACAGAAGCTGTCATATCATCACAATCGAAGACCCCATCGAGTTTGTGCATCGCAGCAAGAACAGCCTGATCAACCAGCGTGAGCTGGGACACGATACCTGGAGCTTCACCGCGGCGCTAAGAAGTGCCCTGCGCGAAGATCCGGACGTGATCCTGGTGGGTGAAATGCGTGACCTGGAGACAGTGTCGCTTGCGTTGACAGCAGCCGAGACCGGACACCTTGTGTTTGCAACCCTGCACACTGGCAGTTGCACCAAATCCATCGACCGTATCATTGACATGTTTCCCAAGGAACAACAGCAACAGGTGCGCTCGATGCTTTCGGAATCTCTGGAGGCAGTGCTTTCCCAGACCCTGCTGCCCACCAAGGACGGCAAAGGCCGGGTTCCCGCCCTGGAGATAATGGTGGCCAACGCCGCGGTGCGCAACCTGATCCGCGAGGAGAAAACATATCAGATACCCTCCATCATTCAGGCCAGCACCAAGGAAGGCATGCAGACCCGCGACCAGTCGCTGTATAACCTGGTGATGAACAATCTGGTGGAACGCACAATCGCCGAGGAATTTGCAGACAATCCAAAGCAATTTGCTTCCGGAGCCGGATTTTCTTGATGCCCGGTTTGGAGAGAAGCATGGACAACAAGGCAAACAGCGGGGCGTTCGAGCTCTTGCGCGCCCAGGGTGGCTTCACCTTGGTGGAAGCCCTGGTGCTCACTCTGGTGATCGTAGTCCTGGTGGTCAGCGTATATATCGGCGTTGTATTTGCCGAGAAGCAACTGCTGGTCAATTATCGTGACAGAGTGGCTACGCTGCTGGTGGCAGGCGAACTGGAGATGGAGTATTACCGCAGTTCGCGCAGGCGGCCGTTCGAGCTTCAACAAGCCAGGGAATATGTCCTGGATGACATCGGTAAATCCGAAACCCTGAAAGGGCGCATGACCATCGAACTGAAGTATGGGGAAGAAAGCTCCAATGAACAGGTGATCAAATATCAGATCCTGGAAGCGACCTTCAGATGGATGGACACCACAACCAAGAAAGAACGCTACATCCGCATGCGTGAAGATTATTTTGCCATATGACGAAAAGAGTTAAACCGATCCCCGGTTTCAGACACCCGGAAAGGGGAATGACACTTGTGGAGGTGATCGTGGTTATGATTATCTCCACCTTGCTGATAATGATTTCCGCCTTGGGGATCGGGCTGTTCTTGCGTAAATACAAAGAACTGAACGCCTGGGCGGAATTGCAAAAAGAAGCTTGGGAATGCCTGAGTACGATCAAGAACGGAGTGCCGGTCGGAACTGGCCTCAATACCGAGTTTATTGGAGTAACCAACGCCCTGCAGCTCAGACTGATGAACACGGCCACCAATTCAGGAACCTACTTGAGGATCACCCCGCCTACTGACCGGGGCTTGGATACATCGGACTATGCTCTGTTCTATCTATACGATGGCGCGGTCCGCTGTTCTTACCTGCACAAGGGTTACCAGCCAGCTACGCCGCTGTATCTTTTCCCCACCAAAAAGAACAAAGACAAGATAGTTGTTGACAAGTTCTTGATTACCAAGATTAACCGGGAGCAGGACTTGCTGGCCATCCAAGTGGAGTTGGAAGGCAGTGTCAAGACTGGAACCAACAGTTTCAGAAAGGTAAAGTTCAAGACCAAGATGGTGAAAAAATGATCAAAGTTCCAGCTCAGGACAAGGAGATGACATGCTGAAGATGTTTAAAAACCCCAATGGAAACATTGCGTTAGCGATGCTGTTGGTGGTATTCGGCGCAATGTCCGGTTTTACACTCAGTAGCCTGGCGATGCGTGACGCGGTCGCTTTCCAGTATGATTTTGAATCTGTGCAAAGCATGATCCTGTTGCGCAGTGAATCTTTTCGCGGCCAGAGAATCGCGCAGAGACTGGGGAATATAATGGTTCCCGTGCGCACCTCTGTGCGCTATGTGCCGGTGACAAACTCAGCCTTAAAAAAGACCTTTGTGATCCAGTCCCAGCTAAGCCGCGGAGGTTTGGTCGCGGTTGACAGTGATGTGGTGATGGGAGACCAGAAACAGATTACCCAGATCCGCTCGCTGGTTAAATCCAAGACAGGAACGGGCCCTTCGGTTTTTTACAGCCCCAAGTTTTCCTTGATCCGTAAGTATGGAGTTTACACGCTGGAGAGTGAAACATTCGCCAAATTCATGTATTTTACCGATACGGACGAATCCACCAATGAAACCCCGGTTTACTTTTACGGCCCTGACCTTATCTATGGCCGGGTACACAGCAACAGCGACATCTGGATCAAGCAGGCGGGCGGTGGCAGCAATGGCGGCTGGCCCACGTTTTATGGCTGGGTTACCACCGCGGGTGAGATCCAGTCATTTTCGGGATCATACTCTGAACAGCAGATTTTCCGAGGGGGGCTTGCTGAAGGATACCCCCATACGATATTCCCGGAACATGCCACCACGCTCAAAACCAACGCCGACCGTGTGGGCCCGAATAATGATCCCAACCTGATCATGATGGTGGTGGTCAATGGCAGCAGCTATTCAGCTTATCTTGGCACAATACAACCACCTGCAGTGGACACCTGCGGTGTGTATAATCCGTTTCCCCCCTACAATCCGAACACCCTTCAATACACAAATAGGTATGCCGTAAGGGACACCATCTGGTCGACCCAACCCTCAGGCACTGCCCACAATAAATCCAAGTGGGTCGATAACAAGCTGTGGCTGATGGGTACATTTGGCACCTACCAGACCTGGGGTTGCGCCGACACTCTCTGGCTGATCGGCGACATCCTGCTGGCGGGCACCCAGCGCGGCGCGAGCCCTCTGAGTAACCCAACGGACGTGGTGGGGCTGGTTTCAGAAAAGTCGATCGTGGTCAAATATGGATACCGCGACCCCATCGACTCCCTGCGCTATCACAGGAACTGCGGGCCTGACAACAATTTCGGTGGGATATGGATCTATGCCGCCATGGCCGCCTTGGGGGACGGACACGGCAATTCGCATGCCGATGGCGTTTTTTCCTTTGAGTATCAGCATCCCCACCCGTCAGTGCCGGACGTGATATTCAACAACCACTTATATACCAGGATAGACTTGCACCGCAGACGTTTCCCGCCCACGGGAGCCAATCCCTGGCCACCCTTGATTGATTTCCCCTGGTACAATCCTCTCTGGCCGGAACGGCGTCCATATCTGGAACGTGGTTTTATCAGCGTTTATGGATCGATATCGCAAAGAAGGCGTGGTTTTGTGCACCGCAGCTACAATGACACCGAGTATCCAAGCCACGGCGTCTGGGATCAGCCGATCGACTTTTGCGGCGGCTCCAGTGCTCCCTATGATGTTGAACAAATTGATCCGGTGCTGGGTTTCCAATTGATCACGCGGCACTTTGATGGCGCCAATGGCACAGGAACCGGTTATAAGAAGAATTACCACTACGACGATAGATTTTATCATACCTCCCCGATAGATTTCCCGGAAGTCAGCCGTTACAACGAAACTCCATATACGGCATTGCACTGGGTGATCAAACGTCCACCGGAGAATCTGTAAGCATCATATTAAATGTCAATAGATAAGAGGAACTATGAAGAAAACAAAAACGTTTAAGTTCAAGGAGTCGGTCGGAATCGACATTGGTACCCACAGCGTGAAAGTGGTGCATCTGAAGAGACTGCACGAAGGATTCAAGCTGTTGAACTATGAGATTCGTCCCACAGTTCCGCAAGGCGTTGAGTATATTCCCAGTGACCTTAGGCCGGATCGCTATGCGCCCGTTTTGGTGGAGATCTTCAAGACCCTGCGCATCAACCCCAAAAAAGTGCAGCATCTGGTAACTTCCGTTGGTGGGGACAATACCAGCATCAAGCAGATCAAGACGATCTTTTTGCCTGATGATGAACTTGAGTCCGCGCTCTTCTTTGAAGCCAAAAAACACATCCCCATCAGCGGTACAGACATGATCCTGGATTATCAGGTGCTGAGCGTGGAAGAGAAGACCAACAACATGAACATCCTGTTGGCGGCAACTTCAAAAGAGTTACTGAACGAGCACACCAGCACCCTGGTGAGCGCCGGTCTTACCCCCAACATCGTGGATATCGATTCCTTGGCAGTGGCCAATAGTTTTGCCCTGAACGCTTTTGTGGAAGAAGGCGTGTATGTGTTACTCAACCTGGGCGCGCACCGGACCAATATGGTCATCTGGGGGCCTGAAGCAAGGTTCTTTGCCCGCGACATCCCCTATGGCGGCTATCATTTCACCCGCGACATCATGCGCAAACGTCAGATGGAATTCGAAGAAGCGGATGAATACAAGCTGAAATGGGGTTTGCTGGACGATCCCAGCATCAGCGAAAGCAAGACGATCAGCATGTTGGATATCTCGGAAAAATCCACCGAAGACGCCATTGTGGAAGAAATCCGCCGTTCTCTGCGGTTTTATGTGAAAGAAGCTGGCACCAGCGACATCCGCAAACTCTATATGATGGGCGGCACCGCCAAGCTGAAAGGTTTGCAGGAGTATATCCAGGAAAAAGTGAGCATTCCCACCGATGTATTTATGCCCTTTATCAATGTGGAAATGCCGGAAAAATTCATGGACAAAAAAGATCCCCAGCTGGCATTGGCTATCGGCCTGGCCATGCGAACGGAATAGGATGTTGTTATGACAAAAGTGTTTTACTTCAAAATCAACCTGAACAAATTCGGCGAAATGAAGCTTCAGGCGGAGCGGGAAAACAAAACTTTCCGCAATGCCGTGATCGCCTACTTGGTTGGTACACTGATCATGTTTGGCGGTTTGTTCTATCTGAATGGTATCCTCAAGAAAAAAGTCGAAAACCGCCGCAAGTTCCTTACGACCACTGAAGCGCAGCTCAAGCAATTTCAAGCCAGTGAAGAGTACCTCTCTATGGTCGATGTGGACCGCCTGGCCCAGACTTTCAACAACCGGATATTCTGGGCAAAGAAGCTGGTGGCTCTAAGCGATGAGATCACCCATTCGCTAGCGGTGCGTAAATTTACATATAGCAATGGAGTGCTCACTCTTAACGGTATCACTCCGGTGGATAACAACGTGAAAGAATTGGATCTGATCAACGACTTTATTCAGCGCTTGCTGGCTAATCCCGAGATCAGCAACGACTTCCCGCAGATCAAATCTGGCCTGATCACCAAGCAGCTTGCCAAAGACACCGCGATCTTGGAATTTGTAATCGAGTGTTACAGCCGGGAAGCTTCAGAAAGCAGAAGGAGCGGCCAATAATGCGTGAGAAGTACATTGTCTTCATTCTGGGCATGGTCTTACTTACCATAGCCTTCTTCATGCTGGCTTCCAGCGTGATCGACGGTAACGAAAGCAAAATAAACCAACTCGATAAAAAGATCAAAACCGCTCAGGAAAAGCTGAACAGCGCCAGAATCATGGATGAACAGCTCAGCCAGTTTTCCCTGATCATAGATAACAGCCTGTCCCGCGAGAAATCTTTCTCTTTCGACGAGATTAATGAGTTCAAGAAAAAGATCGGCGATATGGCGAACAACAACCGGATCACCATCAATAAGCTCTCCGATGCCAACAAATTTGCCATTCCCGGACTGATTGAAACCACTTACAATATGGAGTTGGAGGGCACCTACGTGCAGATG
The DNA here is from genome assembly GCA_002379855.1 of Cloacimonetes bacterium UBA4175. Taxonomy (GTDB): domain Bacteria; phylum Cloacimonadota; class Cloacimonadia; order Cloacimonadales; family Cloacimonadaceae; genus Syntrophosphaera. The sequence continues at coordinate 8,748 of DFUX01000057.1, forward strand.
GGTCAGTTTATTGCTGATCTGGAAGCTCTGGACAATATCATCAAGATCCATTATATTGATATCACTCCAGCGCAGACGGCGGGGAAAGGCAAGGACGCCGGCGGTATTTCCAGGTACAGAATAACCCTGGAACTCTCGATCTATAAGGTCGCGAAGGAGGCTTAAGATGCAAGCAAGATTTTTAAAAGATTTCGCAATAGCATTGATCGTGATCCTGCTGCTTGCCTATGCAATCCGCTTGTACGCGTTGAACCTGCAGCAGGCTGGGATCCCGGATGAATCCAAATATACCCAGAAATCGGTGTCCGACACCCTGCTCAACAAGATCAAAACCATCGAGTCCTCCATCCAGGACCGCAAGTTCTTCCAGTTCACAACCACACGTGATCCCCTGCGGCAAGGCAATGTGATCAAAGATAAGTTCGACATGGAAAAAGAATTCATGCAGATGGTCTTCAACACCTTCCGTCCCACCGGTACCTATCTCGACAAGGAGACCGGCAAACGCATGGTCAACATTGAGTTTATGGGCAAGATCTATACCGCGGGGGTCGGCGACGTGGTCGAAGGAAGAAAGATCACCTGGATCAACGAGAACAACATAGGCATCTATTACGGCGGAGCGCAGACTCTTGCAGTTCAGAAGATCCCGCCCATGCCAGATTTTAGCAAAGAGAAAACTGTGTCCAACAATCTCGATAACTACTAATGAAAAAATACAACGAAGCTGGAGATAATATGTTAAATACTTTCACAGCCAAACGCCTGATCCTGGGCATCCTGATACTCGGGTTTATGCTCGGAGTAGCTGTACTGGGAGCTCAGACGAGCTCACTCACTAAACCCGTAACCTTAAACAGCATCGACGAACCTCTCTCATCGGTGCTCAGCACCCTGGCCAGACTCAGCAACACCAACATCGTGCTGGCCACCGATCAAGCTGGCGGAACAGACAAAGACATGGAAAAACGTGTCACGATCAGCATCCGCGACGTTCCGATCGAAACAGCTGTTTCCCTGGTAGCCCGTTCCACCGGATTGTCCTATCGCGTGATCGGTAACAACACCTTCCTGGTGGGTACCAAGCAAAACATCTCCGAGGAAGCAGGTGAGAGAAGCAACATTATATATTTGAACAATCTGGATGCCGCCAAGGTGAGCCAGGCGCTGGCAAATTCCGAAGGCAAGATCGTCCCTCTCGAAGGGCAGAACGCCCTGATGGTCTATGGCAATCCCGATACCTTCAACAGCATTAAAGAACTGGTGGAAAGCATCGACACCGAGCAGAAGCAGATCGAAATCCGCGTCCGCCTGATCGAGGTTAGCCTAACCGACTCCAAGAAATTTGGCATCGATTGGAGCCGCCTCAACCACCTGACCACCATCATCGCGGAGGATCCTGTCAATGCTTCCGGCGCCGGACTGCCCTTTAATTACACTGACGAAACCGGCCGGCTTCCTTTTGGCGATCCCACCGACTTCGAGATCCTGCCCGACCAGCAGTATTTCCAGAGGATCAACGGCTTTGACGACATCGGCCATTTCAGCCGTCAGCTCACCGCTTTTGACATCACCATCGACTGGCTGCTGGAAAACAACGCCGCCAAACTGCTCACCGACACCCGCGTGACAGCTTTGAACGGAGTGGAAGCGGAGATCCACATCGGTGAAGTGGTGCCCTTCGTGGTGACCGATAACGACAAACAGATCCAGGTTGAACGCGAAGAGGTTGGTATCATGTTGAAAGTGATTCCCACCGTGAACGAGAATGGCCAGATCACAGCCCAGATTTCTCCGGAAGTAAGCTCAGTGACAGAGCTGGTGGGCGGTTATGTGCCCCGCACCAAAGTGCGCCGTATCTCCTCCACCGTCACCGTGCCAAACGAACACAAGATCATCGTGGGTGGATTGCTCAACGCGAGCATCACCCAAAAGACTTCCAAACTTCCGTTATTGGGAGATCTTCCCATCGTGGGACCTCTTTTCCAGCATAGATATGAGGTCGTGGAAAACAACGATCTAATTATGGAGATCACTCCCCGCCTGGTTGCGATTGGAGAGATAAACCCTACACCCAAAGTCGATGAGCGGCTCACCCGCACTTTGATAGAATATGAAGAAGAAGAAAACGAGTAAGGGGAGGTAGTAATGAATAAGCTAAATCGCTTTATCCCCATCCTTACCCTTATGGTGCTGCTTTTGGTGACACTCACCACGTCCTGCGACAGGCGCACCCCTCCTCCCACCAGCACCATTCCTCCGGTGGGGGACATAAGGGTGATCACAAATATCACAGCCACTCCGGACACCATCTATAATGACAACCATATTACCTACTCTGAGATCAAAGTAACCGTGAAAGATGGCGAGGATGGCGGAGTTCCAAATCAGATAGTTGACTTTCGCACTACCCTGGGAACAATCATCCGCTATGTGACCACTGACAGCACCGGCGTGGCAACCACCACACTGTGTGATGATGGCAGGACTGGTACGGCCAAAGTCACTGCCGTGGTGCGTAACTATAGCGACGATGGCGAGCTGATTGCCGAGGTGGATACCACCATTACAGTGCAGATCAATGATGTTCCTCCCATCGAATCCGTAACCCTCAGTTTTCAATCTGCCCAGAATCCCTATGTGATGGGTGTTATGCAGACCACAGAGATCAGCGCAATTGCGGTGAACAATCTGGGTAACCAGGTTCCCAACAACACGCTCATTACCTTCAGCTGCACCAAGGGGCGCTTTGTGGATGAACAAGGCAATGTGCTTGGCCTCTCGGTTGTTTCCAGAACCTTCAATGGCAGGGCCTATGCCAGATACAATGCCGGGGCGGTGGCAACAACAACCCCAGGAGCGGAAAACGCGGTGGTTACGGCTGCAATCGGCAATGTCTCCAGCAGCCGCGAAGTGCAGATCACCCCTGGTATGCCAGCCTTGATAGGGTTGAAATCCTTTGTGCAGATCGGCGATGAAATGGTGGAGGCGGACACCAGCTTTGTGACCAGTCCCAACCACATCTTCATGCGTGCCACCCTCAACGACATGCACGGTAACCCCTGCCCGGTCAAACCTGTCCGCTTTGAGACCAACCTGGGTACCTTTGTGAACACTTCACAATCCATAACGATCAATACCGACCCCAACGGCGAAGCACGAGTGCGCTTTACGCCTGGGCTAACAGCTGGAGCGGCTACGATCAAGGCCTTTGCCAACAACGATACCCTGCAAACCCAGCTGATATTCAACATCACATCGGATGATATCCATTCGATCAACTTCACTCAGGAAAGCCAGCTCGAGTTGGCTGTTGCCAACACCGGCGGTATGGAGTCGGCCGTCTTGCGCGTGCGGCTCAACGATATCAACGGCAATCTGATAGATTTCCCCGATACCGTCTATTTCCGCATTATGAACACAACACCTCCGGCCGGAGCTAACCTAAACAACCAGCCAGCTTCAGATAGCGTTATGGTGGTATCCACAGGAGGTGAGGCGCAGGTCTCGGTGAATAGCGGAACCGAGAGCGGCATCCTGATCATCAGAGCCTCCCTTACTAACAAAGCCGGAAGGTGGGTGCATGCCACCAAAGCGAACATCGTGATCCATGCGGGTCCGCCAGCCTTTGTGCTGCCCTTCATCGGTGGTTTCAACACCGGTCAGAACATGGGCGGTGGTTTGTGGCAGATTGTAGCCGGCGCTGAAGTCAAGGATGTCTATGGTAACGCTGTACAGAATAACACAGCGGTGTTTTTCTCCCTGGTCAATCCAGGCGAAACAGATTGCCAGATCATTGGCAGTGCCTTTGTGGGCAACGTAAGCGTTGAAGATGACTCTCTGGCTGGAGTTGCCTACACCACGCTCACCTATTCCGGAATCTATACCAATGATGTCATTACGATCAAGGCCAGCACAGGAGAGGGCATGGGCCAGGGGGTGGATGGCTATGCAACGGTAGCCCTGCCGCTTAACGACCCTCGTCTGGACGTTCAGGCAAACCCGGCAATGTTAGTATATGGTAACAATTCGCCGGACTGGAAGAGTACCGATATCTTTGCGGTGCTTACTGATGGCCAGGGACAGCTGATTGGAAATTCCGCCCTGATGCTGCTGTGCACCAAAGGCCAGTTTGTGGCGATTCCCGGTTATAACAACAATTACCCCACCGATCCCGCCTGGCGCATCATCACCGATGACGGCAGTTACGGCACCGGCGATTACCGTGGCTGGGCTTGGGGTCAAATCCGCTTCCACAGACTGGAGATCCCAATTGGCGACCCGAATATGGAGGTGCCAGGCCAGACTCTGGCTACTATCACCGCGCGTCTCCTGGGCGCCAATATAGCCGTCTCTACCGATGTCGTGCTGTACCGTTACTGGACACCAGGACCTCCTTTCTAAATAAACTATATAAGCGTGGGGATGGCTTCAGCCGTCCCTGCGCATACTTTGATACTGGAGCAATATGACACTTTGTGGCTGGACCAGCCTTATATTTTGAAATAATAGTTGAAGGATGACCTTAAATGAGCTTTAATCCCCAATTTGCCCGTTTGGGCGAAGTGCTTGTTCACGAAGGTGTTGTGAACGAGGATCAGGTCAAGGAAGCCCTGATCAAACAATCCAATTTTGGCCTAAAGATCGGTGAAACTCTGATCAAACTGGGCTATCTGACCGAAAAGCAACTTTTGCAAGCCCTCAATCTGCAGCTCGGTTACACCATTGTCAACGAAAAAGAGCTGATGGAACTCGACCTGGATATCGTTTCCCAGATTCCCGAACCCTACGCCGTCGAAAACCGGGTGATAGCACTGCGCGAGGAAGGTGACGGCGTGGTGGTGGCCTTGGTCGATCCCGAAAACCTCACCGTGCTGGACAACCTGAAAAAGATCCTGGGCAAAAACATCAAGCCGGAACTGATCGGCAGCACGATGCTCGCCGATACCATCGAAAAATATTACAAGAGCATCCGCACTACAACCCAGGTGGAAGACGCCGTTGGTGGATTCGACTTTGTGGCTGTGGATGAGGACGAAAATGAGATCACCATATCCTCCGCCTCCTCCGAGGCCGATGCCCCTGTCGTCAAGCTGGTCAATTTGATCATCAACGAAGCGATCAAATCCGGAGCCACGGATATTCATATTGAACCCCTCATTAAAAATACCCGCGTGCGTTACCGCGTGGATGGCGCCCTGCGTGAGGTGATGACTCCCCCCATCGGCATGCACCCCGGCGTGATCTCCCTCATCAAGGTGATGTCCAAGCTCAATATCGCTGAACGCCGCCTGCCCCAGGACGGCCATATCTCGCTCAAAACCTCCCTGAAGAGCGTGGACGTCCGTGTATCCATCACTCCCACGGTGCTGGGCGAAAAAGTTGTGATGCGTCTTCTGGACAAAGGCGAGTTTGGCTTTATGCTTTCCACACTGGGTTTTGAGCAGGAAGACATGGATATCTTCTCCCGCATTATCCGCAGGCCTTATGGAATCATCATTGTTTCAGGTCCAACCGGAAGCGGTAAATCCACCACCCTGCACGCCGCCCTCAAAGAGATTCAGGATATCGAAACCAACATCATCACGGTGGAAGACCCCGTCGAGTATCGCCTGGAAGGCATCACCCAGATTGAGACCAAGGAGCAGATCGGCCTCACTTTCGGTTCTGCTCTGCGCTCCGTGTTGCGTCAGGACCCGGACATCGTGCTCATCGGTGAGATTCGCGACGAAGAAACCGCGGACATCGCCATCAAATTTTCACTCACCGGACACCTTGTGTTTACCACTCTGCACGCCAACGACGCCCCCAGCACGGTCACCCGTCTGATCGACATCGGCATCAAACCTTATCTGGTGGGCTCCTCTCTCAGCCTGGTTATGGCTCAGCGTCTGGTGCGCAAGATTTGTCCTAATTGTATATCTGACTATAAACCCACCGATCAGGAAATTAGCGATTGTGGATTGACCCCGGAAGAAGCGGCCAATATCGATTTCAAGCTTGGAAGAGGATGTGTGCACTGCAACAACACCGGCTTTGCCGGCCGTATCGGTATCTTCGAACTTCTCACCGTCAACCCCGAGATTCGCAGGTTGATCTATGAAGGCGCCAATCAGGATCTGATCCGCGACGCCGCTCTCAAAGCCGGTATGCGCACCCTGCATGATGCCGCCATAGAAAAGATGAAACGTGGGATCACCACCATCCGTGAAGTCATTAAGATGACTATTGTGGAATAAATGTAAAGGGACCCAGCTATGCCTAATTTCGCTTACATTATTAAAGACGCCAAGGGCGCCAGAGTGGAGGGCATCCTCAAAGCCGACACCCTGGATATGGCCGTGGACAAACTTGCCAAGGAAGGAAGCACCATCATCTCGGTGAAAGCTGCCGCGGAAGGCGCTTTCAAGGGAAAACTCTCCCTCTTCGACAAGATCATGCTCACCATCTACAAGATTCGCACCGGCGTGTCCCTTAAGACCCTGGTGTTCTTCACCCGCCAGCTTTCCACCATGTTCTCCGCCGGACTCACCATCGAGAAGGCCATCACAGACCTGGAGAAGGAAGAGAAGAACAAGAAGTTTGCCAAAGTGTTGCGCCGTATCTCCGACGATATCCGCAAGGGCTATTCCCTTTCGGAGGCCATGGAACAGCATCCCGGCGTGTTCAATCCCCTCTATGTGGCGCTGGTGAAAGCCGGTGAGGTCTCGGGTACGCTGCACACTGTGCTGGACGAGCTTTCCGACTATCTGGAAAAGATCGAGGATACCCGCCGCAAGGTCATTTCCGCAATGGCGTATCCGGTGTTTATCATGGTCTTCCTCGTCTTCGTGGTCTGGGTCATGTTCTATTATATCGTCCCCATGTTCGCGGGTGTCTATGCCGATTTCAACGCGGAATTGCCTGCCCCTACCAGGGCTGCCATCGCGATCAGTAATTTCATAGTGAACAACGTGTTCCTCACCATCCTGATCGTCATTGGCATAGTTATTGCCTTCTTCCTGGTCAACCTCACCGACCGGGGCCGCTATATCATGGACTCGATAAAGCTCAAGATTCCGGTGATCGGCAAGGTGATCGGCAACTCCATCATGAGCAAATTTTCCCGCACCTTTTCCATCCTGATGGCGGCGGGAGTGCCCATCATGGACACCATGGAACTCACGGAAAACGTGGTACAAAATGCTGTGGTGGAAGGCGGTGTGCGCCGTGCCAGGGTTATGGTGAAAGAAGGCTACGGAGTTGCCAACGCTTTCCGCAAGACAGGGATCTTTCCACCTACCCTGCTGCAGATGATCGCCACCGGCGAAGAAACCGGCGATATGGACAAATTGCTGGGAAAGGCTGCTCAATTCTACGAAAAGCTGGTGGATTCGGTGATCGACCGGCTAACCTCGCTCATCGAACCGCTGTTGATCGTGATCATGGCAGCCCTTGTGGGCAGCATCATTGTGGTGATCTACCTGCCTATCTTCGACCTTGGTGAAGCGATCAGCCAGGGCTTCAATTGATCTGAAGATAATCCATTGTATAATTGCCGGGATATAATGTCCCGGCTTTTTGTTTGCCCAGAATGCTTTCTGCGCCGATGGACTGAAAGAAGTCCTGACGCCTCAAAAGGTTCCTCCGCAAGTTTAGTGTAGCGGCGCTTGCCATAGCGCCGTACAGGATTAACCATCCAGCCCCAAAGCAAACCACACCAGACTATAAAACCGCGTCATCACGGGCCTTGACCCGTGATCCAGTCTTTTCAAGCCACATCACAGCATACAGCCCTGAAACAACGCCAACCAAGCCACAAACCGTGTCATCCCGGGCAGCGACCCGGGATCCAGTCTTTTGGAAACGTTCAGCCAGCTCTGAAACAAACCACACCAGACTATAAAACCGCGTCATCCCGGTCTGCGAGCCGGGATCCAGTCTTTTGTAAAATTCCTCGTAATACAACTTCCATGTTGACAAAACATATATGGTGATTATCTTGTCTCCAGAATCAACAATACTGGAGGCGAGATGCCACGACCCAAAGACAAATCGTTGCAGGAGGTATTCCTGAAGGCGGATCAGGCGTTATCTGAAATCAAAGACAGTCGCCTGGTGATGAAGTTATTAGCGATCAGGGGCTATGGTAATCAAAAGGCAAAGGACATTGCCGCGTTGTTCAACACTGAGACCAGAACGATATACAAGTGGGTTGAGTTGTTCCGGTTGCATGGGGTACAAGGTCTTCAAGACAAGCCAAAAGGACACAGGAAAGCAATCTTGGATGACAAGCACAGAGAGCAGATATCGATCTGGCTGGATTCTGGTAAAACTCCTGATGGTAAAGAAATCAATTGGACCCTGGAGACTCTCAGCCATTACATCAACACTGAGTTTGGCATTGTAATCAAGAAATCAGCTCTGTCCAATACTCTCAGAAAGATGCGCTACGCCATGCGAAAGCCTCGTCCAAGTCATGCTAAAAGTAGTGAACAGGAGAGGTCTGACTTCAAAAAAAAACTCTAGAGCGCATTAACTCACAATCAGACAGTTCTCGTAAGCCAGTCTATTTCTTTGATGAGGGTAGATTTGGGCTCCAGTCGTCACTTTGCCGAAAATGGGCTAAAAAAGGGGTTCCCTGCACGGGAAAGGTCAGACAAAGCTATCAGAACTTCTACGTCTATTCTGCTGTGGCGCCCGGTGATGGAGATGGTTTCCATTTGCTGCTTCCTTTTGTCAACACAGAAATGATGCAGACCTATCTTGACGAGTTTAGTCAGTCGTTGGGCGAAAAAGAGATAATCTTGATTATGGACCAAGCCGGTTGGCACAAGTCAAAAGATCTGGTGATACCCAAGAATATTGACATCTGGTTTCTGCCGCCCTACTCGCCAGAGCTGAATCCGGTCGAAAGACTGTGGAAAACAATCAAGAAAAATACCCTGCACAACAGGCTGTATGACACTTTGAAACAACTTGAAAAGGCAGTTGTTGATTACTTTGATACGCTTACTCATGAAGTTATGAGGCAGTTATGCACCTGCTCGTATATATGATGTCACAATATGGAATCTGTATAAGTTAAAAAAAGCAGAACACCTCATTTCACCTTTCCACCAGTTTTATTTCCTCCCCCCATATATATAGGTGCTACGACCCCTTCATGCAAGGCGGGATGAATGATTCAGGGGCAAGTATATAAATATACTTGCCCGTAAATGCGCGGCCATGAGCTGGCTGCCTTCCATTTCCCCGCGCGCGCGGGTGGCTCTCATTTACATCCGGCGTTTTGACGTGAGTCTTCCTTAGGTCAACCTTATAATTTATAAGGATGACCTAAGGATGATGGCACAGAATACAGTAGCAGCAAAGGAGGGCTGTATGGGGATTATGGGGACGGTTGCGGAAACAAAGCACCCAAACTACATTACCGTGTCATCCCGGGCAAGCGCACGCTTGACCCGGGATCCAGTCTTTTAGAAACACCCGTGGAAAGGTGGAAATGGCGGTTCAGCGACCGCCAGTACAAAGTAGCGGCGCTTGCCATAGCGCCGTCTGGGATTGCCTTCCATGGGGGGTGGCAAAGTCCGTTTGCCACAGAGACCGGAGGTCTCTCCCAAACAGGCAACTCCGTTGCCTCTGCCGAACAGACTTCCGCAGCCCTTAGATTATCTGCGTGAACCACTTGACCCGGGATCCCGTCTTTTAAGGATTTTCCTACCAGTGTTCATCCACGACTAAATCCAGCCAACCCAATGCTGTAAAAACAG
>DFUX01000064.1 GCA_002379855.1 Cloacimonetes bacterium UBA4175
CACAGAGACCGGAGGTCTCTTCCAGACAGGCAACTCCGTTGCCTCTGCCGAACAGACTTCGGCAGCCCTTAAATCACACAAATATCATCATTTCGTCTTCCCACGATCTTTTCATAGCACCTATATATTATAGAGGGATGGGCCTCATTTGCATCACCCTCTCCGGTGTGGGTCTTCCTGGGGTCAACCTTATAATTCATAAGGATGACCTAAGGATGATTAGCTAACCTGTTGATGATGCGAATGATAGCAAAACGGGAGGCAGAAAAGTGTATCCTGGAATTTGCCCGTTTGTTTCCGGGCTGGCTGCTTGTTTTTAAAAGACTGGATCACGGTTCAACCACCCCACCGGATCGTTTTGTAATGGGTTGTTGGAATCAACTGAAGTACCCATACGCTAAAACCCCTATTTCAGGCAACTGAACAAAAAACAGATAAGAATTTCCATTTATAGATTGACAAGAATTATATCGTGTGACATAATGGCAGAAAAGGATTTATAGCATAGGTTCAGATGGAAGAGCAAGTAAAATCGAAACACAGGGTTGCCCAGTACGGCGAGGTATTGACCGCTCCGAGGGAAGTAAACGCCATGCTGGATCTGGTCAAGCAGGAAACGGAGCGCATAGAGTCACGCTTTCTGGAACCAGCCTGTGGGACAGGAAACTTTCTGATTGAAATACTAAGGCGGAAGCTTGAGGTGGTGGAAAAGCGCTACGCGAAATCGCAAGTGGAGTTTGAGCGTTATGCCGTGCTTGCAGTTTCCTCCATTTACGGAATCGATATCCTGGAGGATAACGTTCAACAATGCCGGCACCGCCTCTATGGCGTATTTGACTATGATGTCTATTCCCGCCTGTATGGAAGCAAAACCAAGAACAAATGCCGCGAAGCGGTCAGATTCATTTTGGACCGGAACATTGTTTGGGGCGACGCCCTGACCCTGAAAACCGCAGGTGAAAATCCCAGCTTCATTGTGTTTTCGGAGTGGGCGGCCGTGGGCGGTAGAATGCTCAAACGGAGGGATTTTACCTTCAGAGAGTTACTTCAACACGAATCACTGAGGGAATTGCCCCTGTTCTCAGATCTCGGGGAGGATGTATTCATTCCGACCCCCGAAAAGGAATATCCACCCTGCCATTTCATGGAGATAGCCAATGTTCAAAAGCAACTATAACCCAGATGTGCTTTCCTGTATCGCCAATCTGAGCAGCGATGAGGTTTTCACCCCGCCACAACTGGCGAACAGGATGCTCGACCTTCTGCCGGATGAACTTTGGAGCGACAAAAACGCAACCTTCCTCGACCCAGGCTGCAAATCCGGCGTATTCCTGCGCGAGATCACCAAACGCCTGGATAAGGGCCTGGAAAAGCAGATACCGGACCGGCAGAAACGGATCGACCATATCTTTAAAAATCAGCTTTACGGGCTGCCAATAACGGAACTGACCGCCTTGCTCTCCCGGCGCACCCTGTATTGCTCCAAAACCGCCAACGGAAAGTATTCAGTCAGCAAAGCTTTCAACAAGCCGGATGGCAATATCCGCTTCGGTCGGATCAAACACATCTGGGTGAACGGACGCTGCAGCTTTTGCGGAGCCAACAAAGATAATTACGACCGCAGCAGTGAACTGGAAACCCATGCCTACGCCTTTATCCATACCCTTAACCCAGAGGAGATATTTAAAATGAAGTTCGATGTGATCATCGGGAATCCGCCTTACCAACTTAGTGACGGGGGGTTTGGTAAGAGTGCATCCCCAATATACAATGTATTCGTTCATCAAGCCAAGAAAATGAATCCGCGTTTTATAACTATGATTATTCCCTCAAGATGGTTTGCTGGCGGCAAGGGGTTGAACGAATTTCGAGTCGAAATGCTCAATGATGACAGAATTAGAAAGATAGTAGATTACGAAGATGCTAATGAAGTTTTTCCTGGGGTGGACATAGCTGGGGGTGTATGTTATTTTTTATGGGATAGAGATTCTCACGGTCCGTGTGAAATTACCAATGTTCGAAACAACGAGAGTATTGTTTCTGTTCGTCATCTAAATGAGTTTCAAACTTTTATCAGACACAGCCAAGCTGTTCCTATCATTAGGAAGGTTATATCAAAAAATGAAAATAATATGAGTCAACAGGTTTCAAGCAGGAAACCTTTCGGCCTTCCAACAAATGCTCGCCCAACAAAAAAAGGAGATATCGTTCTGAGGTGGAACGATGGTGAAGGCCCTTATTTCCGCAAAGACATTGAGGTTGGTGTAGAACTAATAGATAAATGGAAAGTTATAACATCGTATGTTGGTTATGATCATGCAGGTAATCCCGGGAAAGATGGAAAGCGTCGTGTGTTTTCAAAGATAGATATTCTACCCCCTGGAACAATTTGCACAGAGACATACCTTGTAGTTGGTTCTTACGATAACGAAAAATACGCCATTAATCTGGTGAATTATATGAAAACAAAATTCTTCCGTTTTCTAGTATCACAGTTCATGTATTCTCATCATATTACCAAGGAATCGTACTCTCTCGTGCCTCAATTGGATATGACAAAGAATTGGACAGATCAAAAACTGTATGCTCGTTATGGTATTTCAATAGAAGAGCAGGCTTTTATAGAGACAAAGATTAAATCAATGGACCCTTCTAATGAGTAAAAGCTTCTTTCCACGCCGCACCGCCTCGTGGCCAAGGATCTACGCCTATGAGGACACGAATCCGCAATACAAAGGATTGCTAAAAGTAGGCTACACAACGCGAACGGTCAAGGAGCGCCTTGCCGAAATATATCCTGTGAAAACCCCCGGCAAGCCCCCCTATCGAATCGTATTGGATGAATCTGCCATGCGCGGCGACGGCAGCTCGTTTACCGACCACGAAGTCCATGCTATGCTGAGGATAAACGGGATCAGACAAATTGAGGGTGAGTGGTTCCGCTGTTCGGCATCCGAGGTCCGGTCGGCAATCATAGCCGTGCGGACCGGAGAATACACCGAGGAGAACCGGTCTTTGAATTTCCGGATGCGCCCGGAGCAGTTGGAGGCGGTAGAGAGGACGGCAGCCTATTACAAGAGTTGGAAACGGGACAAGAACAACCAAAACAAGCCTCCCCGTTTCCTCTGGAACGCCAAGATGCGTTTTGGCAAGACCTTTGCCGCTTATAAGCTGGCCCAGAAGATGGGCTGGAAAAGAGTTTTGGTGCTCACCTTCAAACCAGCAGTGCAAAGCGCCTGGGAAGATGACCTGAAAAGCCATGTTGATTTCAAGGACTGGCAATTCATCAAGCCCGGTGGTCTGAGCTTTGAGCAGATCAACAGGAAGAAGCCCTTTGTGTGTTTTGGTTCCTTTCAGGACTATCTGGGGCGCAATCCCAGCACCAAAGGCATCAAGACCAAGAATGAATGGGTGCATACCACAAACTGGGATTGCGTGATTCTGGATGAATACCACTATGGCGCATGGCGGGATAGAGCGAAAGACCTTTTTGAGGCGGAAGATAAGAGAGAGGTGGAGTTTGGCGCGGGAGAGGGCATTGAATACTTCGATGAGGAGATCATGCCCATCACCACAGACCATTATCTCTACCTATCAGGAACACCTTTCCGGGCAATCGTTACCGGTGAATTCATCGAAGAGCAGATTTACAACTGGACCTATTCCGACGAGCAACGTGCCAAACGTGATTGGGAAGGCTCCGATAATCCCTATTCAGCCCTTCCCAGGATGGTGCTGCTGACCTATCAGCTTCCGGACTCGATCCGGGAGATCGCGCTTCAGGGAGAGTTCAACGAGTTTGATTTGAACGTCTTTTTCTCCGCCGAAGGCATGGGAGACAAAGCAAAATTCAAATATGAAGATGAGGTCCAGAAATGGCTGCGCCTGATCCGCGGGGCGTTTCAACCATCCAATATAGATAACCTCAAACTGGGCGCCCAAAAACCACCCATGCCCTTTTCAGATGCAAGGTTGCTGAATGTGCTTTCCCACACTTTCTGGTTTCTGCCCAGCGTGGCGGCATGTCATGCCATGAACAATCTTTTGAAGAAAAGGGCAAATAGTTTCTACCACGATTACAAGGTGATCGTGGCGGCGGGAAAATCGGCCGGGATTGGCGCGGCGGCCTTGCCTCCAGTGCTGTACGCAATGGACGATCCGCTCAACACCAAGACAATCACTCTTTCCTGCGGTAAATTGACCACGGGGGTGACAGTCAGGCCCTGGACGGGTATCCTGATGCTCCGCAACACTTCCAGCCCGGAGACCTATTTTCAGGCAGCCTTCCGGGTGCAATCTCCCTGGACGGTGAAGAATCCTGATGGCTTATCTCCCAATGAGGAGGAGATCATCAAGGAAGAATGCTATGTCTTCGACTTCGCGCCTGACCGGGCATTGCGGCAGATCGCGGAATACAGTTGCCGCTTGAATGTCAACGAGTCCAATCCGGAAAAGAAGGTGGAGGAATTCATCAGTTTCCTTCCTGTCCTGGCTTATGACGGCAGTTCCATGAGAGAGATCGATGCCGCCGGTATTCTGGACATGGCCATGAGCGGCACGACTGCCACCCTTCTGGCAAGGCGTTGGGAAAGCGCTTTGCTGGTCAATGTGGATAATGACACGCTCAGGCGGCTGATGAATAATGAAAAGGCTATGGAGGCCCTCAAGAGTATCGAAGGTTTTCGCAATCTAAATCAGGAAATCGAGACCATCATAAACAAATCGGAAGCAGTCCAGAAAACCAAGAAAGAAGCTAATGACGAGGAACTTTCCGATAAAGAGAAGAAAGAACTGACAAAGGAAGAGAAAGAGTATAAGAGCCTGAGAAAGAAAATACAGGAAAAACTGATAAAATTCGCCACCCGTATTCCCATATTCATGTATCTGACCGACTATCGGGAAAGGACACTCAAAGACGTCATCACCAAGTTGGAGCCGAGTTTGTTTAAAAAGGTCACTGGCCTGAAGGTGTCTGATTTTGAATTGTTGGTCAGCCTGGGTTTGTTCAACAGCGCCTTGATGAATGACGCAGTCTATAAATTCAAGCGATATGAGGATGCCAGCCAGAGCTACACCGGGATAAACAAACACAAAGGCGAGGACACCGGCCTATATGATACTGTATTGAGCAACAAGGATTACAATGAGAGCTTCGTAAATATGGATAGCATAGAGTAGCGGGCTTCTCCTGGTATTAGTCCTTTCGCAAACAATGTGTTGTTAATACTGAGGCTGGGAATTTGTTCATAGTAATCATCTCACTTGATTCCATGATTTGATGAGTGCCGGATCAGGCATGTAGAGTCTTTCCAGGTTTTGAAAAGACTGGATCCCGGGTCAAGTCACCCCACCAAACCGCTGCGCGCTTTGGCGAGGACCCCGACAGCCCGGGATGACACAGCTTTGTAGTCTGGGTGGTGGTTGTTTCCGGGTCGGGTGTTTACACTTTCATTCTCTTTTAATCTGTGTAATTTGTGTAATTTGTGGATGATATTAACTGGATCCCGGGTCAAGCATGCGCTTGCCCGGGATGACACGGTTTTATAGTCGGGTTTGGTTTGTTTCGGGGAACCTTTCCACCATTCCACCTTTCCACCTTTCCACNNTGTCATCCGCGTTCTATTCTTTTGGTTTATGAAAGCAAAAAGAAAGGCGGCAACAAAACCGCCTGTTCTTTTATGATTCAGCCTGAGAGCCACAAAAGGCGCAGGCTTATTTATTGAGGTCTTTGGCTTTGATATTGTCTTTTTTGGGTTTGATGGTGGATTCTTCCACGAACTGAATGATCGCCATGGGGGCGTTGTCGCCTCTGCGGAAGCCGGCTTTGATCACCCGGGTGTATCCGCCGTTGCGGTCGGCAAAGGCTGGGGCTATCTCGTCAAACAGTTTTTTGACCAGGGTGCGGTTGCCCAACACGCTGTAAGCCAGCCGGCGGGCATGGACGGTGTTGGCCTTGCCGTAGGTGACTACGCGCTCCACATAGCCTCTCAGCTCTTTTGCCTTGGCCAGGGTGGTGGTGATCTGTCCGTGTTCGACCATGGATTTGACCAGGTTGCAGATCATCAATCTGCGGGCGTCGGTTTCGCGGCCGAATTTTCTGCCTTCAACTCTATGTCGCATTTTTTACCTTCTTTTTTGATGGTGGAACAGGCTTGCGGGGCGTTGTGACGGCGGGTTTTTCCTCTTCCACGGCGGGAACTTCCTCAGTAGTTTTCACGCCACGGCTCCTGGCTTCCCGAATCTTACTATAGATACTTTCTACGTCCATGCCAAGTTCCAGTTCATATTTCTTTAACTTTTGGACTATTTCTTCCAGTGACTTCTTGCCAAAATTGCGGAATTTGAGCATTTCGCTTTCGGTTTTGGCCACCAGCTGGCCGATGGTCTCGATGTTGGCGGCAGCCAGACAGTTGGCGGCACGCACGGTGAGTTCGATCTCCTTGACGCTCATGGAGAGGACGCGTTCCATCTCCTCGAGCTCGGGATCCAGCTCCACTTCGCGGATATATTCGGGCTCGGTTTCAAAGAGGCAGATCTTTGCCGCCATGTCGCGCAGAATCTTGGCGGCAAGAAAGAGGGCGATCTTTGGTTCCACCGCGCCATTGGAATGAATATCCAAAATCAGGCGGTCGAAATTCATGCGCTCTTTGACACGCTGGTGGGTGACACTGAAATTAACCTTCAGGATGGGGGAATAGACTGAATCGATGGGGATAAAGCCGATGGGCTTGCCTTCAGGATTCTGGCGGTCGGCGGGGATGTATCCGCGGCCGATGCCGATGATCAGTTCCATCTTAAAGTCCACATCTTCCGTTACTTCCAAAAGATAGAGGTCTTTGTTGATGATCTTGATATTGGGGTTTTCCTGGATCATGGCAGCCGTGATCAAGCCTTTGCCCTTGTGCTCCAAAGTAACGGTGATCTCATCCACGGAGGAGGAGTAGATCACCAGTTGCTTAAGGCGCAGGATCAGGTCTATGTAGTCGGCATTGGTTCCGGGAATGGCGGTGAATTCATGATGCAAACCTTCGATCCTCACGAAGCGCACAGCGGCGCCCTGGATCGAGGAAAGCAGGATGCGGCGCAGAGTGTTGCCAAAGGTGGTGCCAAATCCGGGTTCCAGCGGACCAATTTCAAATCTGCCGAAATTTGGGGTGTAGGTTTTTTTGTCGTACTCCACCGTTTCCGGCATCTGTAAGGGTTCAAGGTACAGCATATAGACTCCTCGCTTGATTCAGCTATTATTTGGAGTAGAACTCAACGATGAGACGCAGATCCACAGTATTTGGGATATCGGCGGCGGCTGGAATGGTCTCAAATTGGCCGCGCATATTTTCTTTATCTACGGTAAGCCATGAATAGGGCGAAGTGGTTTCGGTGTTATCCATGGCTTCGGTGATCATTTTCATGCCGCGGCTGCCGGGACGCACTTCTATGATATCGCCGGGTTTGCAGAGGAAGGAAGGGATATCCACTTTCCTGCCGTTGACCATGAAATGGCCATGGTTTACAAACTGGCGAGCCTGCATTCTGGTGGTGGCGAAGCCAAGGCGATAGACGGTGTTATCCAGTCTTCTTTCCAGAAGGATCAAGAGGTTGTCGCCTGTGACGCCGCCCATCTTTGAGGCTTTCACAAAGTAATTGCTGAATTGCTTTTCGAGCAGACAATAGATGTTTCTCATTTTTTGCTTTTCGCGCAGGTGGATGCTATAGTCGCTTGGTTTACGGCGCATGGTCCTGCCATGTTGTCCGGGAGGGAACTTACGCTTGTTCAGTATCTTGTCATACTTGGCTGTGCCGAAGATGTTCTCTCCAAATTTGCGGCAAAGCTTCGCGCGGGGTCCGGTATATCTTGCCATAATCTCCTCTCCTTATATCCTTCTGGTTTTGGGTGGACGGCAACCATTGTGTGGGAGCGGGGTGGCGTCCTTGATCATGGTCACTTTGATTCCGGCCGCGTTGACCGCGCGGATGGTGGATTCTCTTCCTCCGCCGGGACCTTTCACAATCACGCTCACGCGGGTAATTCCCATTTCCAGGCCTGCTTTTGCCACTTCGGTGGCGGCCATTTGGGCGGCATAGGGAGTGGCCTTGCGGGAGCCTTTGTTGCCAATCTTTCCGCCACTGGACCAGGCCAGGACGTTGCCTGCGCGGTCGGCGAGGGAAACGATGGTATTGTTGAAGCTGGAGTGCACAAATACGATTCCCTCGTCAAAGGCAAGACGGACGCGTTTTTTCTTGGTTCTGGTTTTCTTTGCCATTTGTGTTTCTCCTATTTCTTCTTTTTAATGGCGCCGGCGCGGGGTCCCTTGCGGGTGCGGGCATTGGTGTGGGTGCGCTGTCCACGGACCGGAAGTCCGCGTCTGTGGCGCATACCGCGATAGCTGCCGATTTCCATAAGGCGTTTGATACTCATGGCAACCTGGGTGCGAAGGGCTCCTTCCACCACATAGTCGTTCTGGACGATGTCGCGGATGGTTTTTTCCTCTTCCACTGTAAGATCTTCCACCTTTTTCATTTCGTCGATATTGGCTTTCTGGCAGATCTTTTTGGCAGTAGTCAAGCCGATACCGTAAATGTAGGTCAGACCAATGAACAGGCGTTTGTTTTTGGGAATTTCAATACCTGCAATATGTGCCAAGTTGGTCCTCCTTAACCCTGTCTCTGTTTATGTTTGGGGTTAGAGCTGCAGATTACACGGATCACTCCGTGACGCTTGATTATACGACAGTCTTTACAGACTATTCGAACAGATGATCTCACTTTCATTATGATCTCCTTGCATTTAGTGCTAACACTGCATGCAACATTTATTTATAGCGGTATGTAATCCTGCCGCGGGTAAGGTCGTAGGGAGAAAGCTCGACCTTGACCTTGTCTCCGGGCAGAATTCTGATATAGTTCATGCGCATTTTGCCGGAACTGTGGGCCAGGATTTCGTGGCCGTTTTCCAGCTGAACGCGGAAAGTCGTGTTTGGAAGTGCTTCAGTGACGAGCCCTTCCACCTCAATCACGCCGGATTTACTCATGCGTTACACTCCTCATGCCAAAGTTAAGATTTCAGGTTGGGAATCCGTGACCAGGATGGTGTGTTCAAAATGCGCCGACAGGCTTCCATCCGCGGCAAAAAACTCCCAGCCGGATTCCCTCACACGGTTTGTACCGATATTGACCATGGGTTCGATGGCCAGTGTCATGCCTGCTTTCAAACGGGGGCCACGGCCTGCTGTGCCGCTGTTGGGTATCATGGGTTCTTCATGCAAAGCCCGGCCAACCCCGTGTCCCGTAAGGTTGTCGGCAACATAATATCCCATCCGGCCAACGTATGAACCGATGGCGTGGGAGACGTCGCCCACCCGGTTGCCCGGCAGAGCGGCGGAAATCCCTAATTGTAGAGATTTCCGGGTCACGTCAAGCAGATTCTCCGCGTCAGCAGAGATCTTCCCGACCGCGTAGCTGCGGGCGGCATCGCCATAGTAACCGTCCTTCACAACGCCAACATCGATACCTATGATATCTCCTTCGCGCAAGACCGCTTCCCGGGAGGGAATTCCATGCACGATCCCGGAATTGAGGGAGGTGCAGAGCGTTCCCGGAAAAGGTTTCAGGCCAGGCACCGTGTAGCCCTTGAAAGCAGGCCGTCCGCCGCGGGAGAGGATAAAGTCCTCCGCGAAGGCGTCCAGCTCTAAGGTGCTGACACCGGGAACTACCTTGGAGCCAAGGGCATCCAACAGCTCACCGATGATGCGGCAACTGGCGCGTATCTTGTCAATTTCGGAAGGAGACTTAATGAATATCATCTTAACTTGAGCGGCCGTGTAGTTTGCCTTTTTTCATGAAACCGTCGTAGTGGCGCATCACCAGGTGGGATTCGATCTGTTGCAGAGTGTCAAGGGCAACGCCGACCACGATGATAAGTCCAGTTCCACCAAAATAGAAAGGCAGGTTGAAGATCTTGACCATCATTTCCGGCAACAGGGCGATGAAGGCGAAGAAGATCGCGCCTGGCAGCGTGATCCGGGTAAGAACCGAACTGATGTATTCAGCGGTTTTTTTGCCGGGTTTCTTGCCAGGGATGTGCCCACCATACTTCACCATATTCTCCGCCATCTCAGTGGGGTTAAGCACGATAGAGGTGTAGAAATAGGCAAAGAAGATGATCATGGCCACATAGATCACAGTGTAAACGCCATGTCCGGGACTAAACCACTTCAGCAGGGTGTTCAGGAAGCCGCTGGGTTGTGTGCCGCCGCCAATGATGGTGATCAGGGTGGCGGGAAACATTAGTATGGACTGGGCAAAGATGATGGGAATCACACCGGCGGTGTTGACCCGCAGGGGAATATAGGTGCTTTGCCCGCCATAAACACGGCGTCCCACAATGCGCTTGGCATATTGCACAGGTATCTTGCGGATGGCTTCGGTCACAAAGATCACGGCAGCCGTCACGATCACCATGACTGCCACGGCTATCAAAGACACCAATACGCTGCGGATACCTGTCTGAACCTGAAACATACGCACAAATCCCTCGGGATAGCGGGTGATGATTCCAGCAAAGATGATCAGGGATATTCCGTTGCCGATGCCATGTTCGGTGATCTGCTCACCCAGCCACATCACGATCATGGTACCCGTGATCAGGGTCACGATGCCGGTGAAGTGGAAAAGGAAATTGGGGCTAATCACCACCGGACCGGTGGTGCCGGTCATGGTGGTGAGTCCCACCGTGATGGTCACAGCGTTGAAGGCAGCCAGCAGCACAGTGCCATAGCGGGTAATCTGGTTAATCTTCTTCTGCCCGTCCGCACCTTCTTTGCGCAGCTTTTCAAAATAGGGAACTATGCTGCCCAAAAGCTGGATCACGATCGAGGCCGTGATATAGGGCATAATTCCCAGGGCAAAGACAGACGCCCTTTCAAAGTTTCCACCCACAAACAGGTTGAGCAACCCGAAGAGGGTGTTGTCGCTACGTGTCTCGAAGAATGACTTAAGCTGGCCGGCATCCACACCGGGGATTGGGACAAAGCTTCCCAAGCGGTAGAGGATCAAAAACAAGGCTGTGAACAGAATCTTGTTCCTAAGGTCCGGGATCCGGAATATATTCAAGATAGTTTTAAACAAATTACACTACCTCCGCCTTGCCGCCGTTCTTTTCTATCAACTCCACCGCCCTTTTGGAAAAGGCGTTGGCTTTGATGTGAACGGTTTTGGTGAAATCCTCTGTGACACTGGCCAGGACTTTAACCGGATAGGAGGCTTTTTTGCCCTTGGAAGGCAGCAGTCCCATGATTTCCAGCTTGGCAATATCGAATTCATTCTCTTCGAGATGTGCCAAACGTGAGAGATTGAGGATGCGATAGTTAACACGGAATGGGTTTTTGAAACCGCGTTTGGGCAGACGGCGTTGTATGGGCATCTGACCGCCTTCAAATCCGGGGGAAACATTTCCGCCAGATCTGGCTTTCTTACCCTTGTGTCCGCGTCCGGACTGTTGTCCGTAGCCGGAACCTTCACCTTTTCCCAGGCGTTTTTTGGCTTTTCTGCCTGCAGGTTTGCTAAGATTCGATAGATTCAGCATTATTACTCTCCCTGCACGTCTTCAACGTGAACCATGTAGGATACTTTTTTTATCATGCCGCGAATGCTGGGTGTGTCTTCATGCACGCGGCTCTTGCCAGGATGGCCAAGCCCCAGGGACTTGATCACTCTTTTATGGTTTTCCTTGCGATTGATGGTGCTGCGTATCTGGGTAACCTTGATCTTCATTTCTCCTCCCTGCCGGTGATCTCAGAGATGCTTTTGTTGCGCAGGCGAGCGATATCAGACAAGGTGCGCAAGGACTTCAACCCGCTTATGGTGGCTTTCACCACGTTGCAGGGGGTGTTTGAACCCAGGGATTTGCAGAGGATGTTTTCGATCCCGGCTGCTTCAAAGATCGCGCGGGTTGTGCCTCCTGCGATGACACCGGTACCGGCGGCGGCAGGTTTCATCATCACGCGGCTGGCTCCATAACGGGCCATGACCTCATGAGGGATGGTTCCCTTGATGATCGGAACCTTGAACATGTTCTTGAGGGCCTTGTCTTTAGCTTTGCGGATGGCATCCACGATTTCGTTGGCTTTGCCGTTTCCCACGCCAATGTTTCCTTCACGGTCTCCCATGACGACTATGGCGCTGAAACTAAAGTTACGGCCGCCTTTCACCACTTTGGCCACGCGCTTGGTCTCGATGATCTTCTCTATGTATTTTTCTTCTTCTGTATTGTGAGTGCGTTCGTGATTCAAGCTATCCTCCCCTTAAAATTCAAGTCCGGCTTTGCGGGCGCCTTCGGCCAAAGCTTTCACCCGGCCGTGATATTTGAAACCGGCCCGGTCAAAGGCAACTTTGGTGATACCGTTGGCCAAAGCTTTTTCGCCAAGCTTTTGGCCTATCTGGAAGCTTTGCTCCACCTTCTTTGTGCCGGGAGCGATCTCCGCGTCCTTGGCCTTGGTGGAATATGAAACCAAGGTCCTGCCTTTGGTATCGTCGATTATCTGGGCATAGATATGCTTCAGGCTACGGAAGACCACCAGGCGGGGACGGTCGGCAGTTCCGTGCAGACGTTTCCGGATGGCAGCCCTGCGGCGTTCACGAAGGGCGTTTTTTCTAATGTTGGATTGAGTTATCATATCTTGTTCCTCGCTTACTTCGTTCCGGCCTTACCGGCTTTGATGGTTACTTGTTCGTTTTCGTAGCGGATGCCTTTGCCGTTGTAGTTTTCAGGCGGGCGGCAGGATCTGATCTCAGCGGTAAAGTGCCCGACAAGCTGTTTGTCGATTCCTTTCACGCGGATGATGCTCTGCAGGTCGCTACGGGTTCCCTTGGAACGGGGCACAGCCTCGGCTTCCACGGTCAATTCTTCAGGTACCAGCATCACGATGTCGTGAGAATATCCCAGGGAGAGCCTCAACCAGGGTCCCACACGTTCAGCCGAATATCCGGTACCGATCACGTGCAGGGTTTTCTGATAGCCATCGGTGACTCCTGTAACCATATTTTGCAGCAAGGCGCGGGTCAGTCCGTGAATGGCACGCTGCGATCTGCTTTCGTCAGCCCGTTTCACGTTCATGACTCCGTCTTGCAACTCCAGGCTCATTCCGGGCAACAGGGTATAGCTAAGCTCGCCCAGTTTGCCTTTGACTTTGACTACGCCGTCTTTGACTTCCACATTGGTTCCGGCGGGGAATTTGATGGGGGCTTTACCTATTCGTGACATTCTTTCCCCCTACCAGACCTTGCAGATGTATTCGCCGCCAACGCGTTTGAGCCTGGCGTCGCGATCCACCATCACACCCTGTGAGGTGGAAATGATGGCGCAGCCAGTGTTGTTATACACGCTGGGGATGTTTTCTGCCCGGACATAGACACGGCGTCCGGGTTTGGATACCCTGGTGATACCCTGCATGACTGGATCTCCGGCGTTGGTATAACGCAGGATCACCAGCAGTCTTTTATAGTTTACTTTATGTTCCGGATCTTTCTCGAGAACCTGGGCACTATTCACAAAATTCTCTGCAGCGAGGATCTTCACCACCGACTCGATGAGTTTGCTGTGGTTCACAATCACCTGCGTATGTCCGGCACGATATGCATTGCGGATCTTGGTCAATGCATCAGCTATCGGATCGCTTACGCTCATTCATTCCTCCATTTTACCAGCTGGCTCTGGTCACTCCGGGGATCTGGCCCGCGGAGGCGTATTTGCGGAAACAAAGGCGGCACATGCCAAAATCACGCATGTAGGCGCGGGGTCTTCCGCAGATCATGCAGCGGTTATATTTTCTAACCTTGAACTTAGGTGTTCTTTGCTGTTTCAGTATAAGGGATTTCTTTGCCATTTATACTCCTTACTCGTTGCGCTTGAATGGCATGCCAAGCTCTTTGAGGAGCTGGCGGCACTCGTCGTCGCTGTGGGCGGTGGTGACGATGGCTATATTCAGGCCGCGGATGGCATCCACTTTATCATATTCGATTTCCGGAAACACGGTCTGTTCCTTGAGGCCAAAGGAATAGTTTCCTCTGCCGTCGAAGGAATCAGCCGGAATGCCGTGGAAGTCGCGCAGGCGGGGGATCACGATCGAGATCAGCCTGTCCAGAAATTCATACATCACTTCACCGCGCAGGGTGACCTTGCAGCCGATCGGCATGCCCTGGCGCAGCTTGAAGTTGGATATGGATTTGCGGGCTTTGGTCACGATCGCCTTGCGGCCGGTGATCTGCTCCATGTCCTTCACTGCATTGTCCAGGATGGCCTTGTTTTGGGTGGCGCTTCCGACACCCATGCTCACCACGATTTTTACCAGACGCGGCACCTGATGCGGATTCTTGTAGGAAAAGCCCTTTTGCAAGGCAGGGACGACTGTTTTCTGATAATGTTCTTTCAAACGGTTCATCTTCGTCTCTCCTACAGCTCGTCGCCAGACTTTTTGCAGACGCGGACGCGGGTTCCCGCACGATCCACGAACACAGGTTTGCTGACCGTATTCAGTTTTTCGTTGAACAGCATCACGTTGGAGGCGTGCACAGGGGCTTCCTTGTTCACTATCCCGCCCTGCGGATTCTTCTGCGAGGGCTTGGTATGCTTTTTGATCATATGTACTTTTTCCACGATGACCCGGTTGGTTTTCGGATACGCTTTCAGGACTCGGCCTTTGCGGCCTCTGTCTTCCCCAGATATCACAATGACCAGATCACCTTTTTTGAGTTTCAGTTTATCGGACATCATCTCTCCTACAACACTTCCGGTGCCAGGGACACTATCTTCATATATTGGGCTTCGCGCAGTTCGCGGGCCACGGGTCCGAAGATACGGGTTCCCTTGGGATCGAGCTTTTCATCGATAATCACGGCGGCGTTATCCGCAAAACGGATATAGGTGCCATCACCCCTGCGAATCTCTTTCGCGGTGCGGACTATCACGGCTCTTTCCACGCTGCCTTTCTTCACTTTGCCGCCGGGTGAGGCGGATTTTATCGCAACAACTATAACGTCGCCGACGGAGGCGTATTTACGTTTGGTGCCGCCAAGCACTTTGATACACATGGCTTTCTTGGCACCGGAGTTATCGGCGATATTCAATATCGTTTGGGCTTGAATCATTCCAAAACTCCCTTATTTGCTTCTTTCCACAATCTTATGCAGAATCCAGCGTTTACGCGCGCTCATGGGACGTGCCTCAGCTATCTGGACCACGTCTCCTTCATGGGCGTCATTCTTCTCGTCGTGCGCCATAAACTTCTTATGACTGCGCACGGTTTTCTTATATAATGGATGGATGTACTGGCGTTGGACTCTCACGACGATGGTCTTGTCGCTCTTGTCGCTCACCACCACTCCTTGCTTGATTACTTTGCGGGTTTGTGCCACGATTTACCTCACTGCCTTTTGCTCTTTTTCTTTGATGATGGTGTTGATGCGGGCGATTTCCCTGCGGGCTTCGCGCAGCCTGTCCACCCTGTCCAGCAGGTTTTTGGACTTTTGGAAGCGCAGGTTGAAGAGATCCACCCGCAACTCCTCGAGCCGGGCATGAAGCTGATCAATCGTCATTTCACGAATCTCATCGGTTTTCATAATTCCACTCCTTCGCGGGCAATCACCCTGGTCTTGATGGGCAATTTTTGGGCAGCGAGACGCATGGCTTCTTTGGCTATCTTCACATCCACGCCCTCAAGTTCGAACAGGATGCGGCCGGGACGAACCACTGCCACCCAGTATTCGGGAGCGCCTTTGCCTTTTCCCATGCGGGTTTCGGCTGGTTTCTTGGTGATGGGCTTGTCCGGGAAAATCCGGATCCACACTTTTCCCACGCGCTTCATGTGGCGTGTGATCGCGATACGCGCGGCTTCTATCTGTCTGCTGGTGATAAAGGCGTCTTCCAGGGCGATCAATCCATAATCACCGAAATCCACATTGCAGCCAGTCCAGGACAGACCGTTTCGTCTGCCTTTCATCACCTTGCGGTGTCTTACTTTTTTTGGTGCTAACATTGATCTTTCTCCTAATTCAGGATGTCGCCCTTGTAGATCCACACCTTGATGCCGATAACGCCATAGGTGGTATTGGCTTCCACGATGGCATAATCGATGTCGGCACGCAGGGTATGGAGCGGGGTGCGACCCTGTTTATAGCGTTCGGTGCGGGCGATCTCAGCTCCGCCGAGGCGGCCGGATACCTGCACTTTCACGCCCTGGGCTCCTTCCTTCATCACGTTGCGCATGGCCATCTTCATGGCCCGGCGGAAGGAAACGCGCTCTTCCAGTTGACGAGCGATCTCCAGCCCCACCAAGTGGGAATCGAGCCAAAGCTTTTCGATCTGCTCGATGTTGATGGAAACCGTGATCGGGTTCACTCTGTTTTTATTGATCAGCACATTTATCTCGTTACGCAGGCGGTCGATATCCTCGCCTTTCTTTCCGATAACCAGGCCCGGACGGGCGGTGTGGATATCTATCGTGATTGAGCTGGTCTTGCGTGAGATCCTCACTTTGGAGACCATTTTCTGATCCAGTCGCTTATGGATGTATCTGCGTATCTTGATATCTTCCTGCAGCAGATCCACATAGTTGGAACCCTGAGCAAACCAGATTGATTCAGTGTCCTTGTTCACGCCGAGACGGTACAGGATGGGGTTGATTTTTTGTCCCAAGGTATTCCTCCTATTCTATGGTTTGGATTTCCAGGCTGATGTGGCAGGTCTGTTTGCGGATCATAAAGGCTCTGCCATGAGCTCTGGGCATATAACGTTTCATCTGGGGGCCTTCATCTGCCGTGGCATAGGTCACATACATCTGGTTCAGATCGACCTTGGGTTCCTTGACCCTGGCATTGGCGATGGCAGATTCCAGCAGTTTATTGATCACGACTGCGGCGCGGCGGTGTGAAAAGCGCAGCAGTTTTTGAGCTTCCGTCACCCGTTTGTAGCGGATGGTGTCCAGCACCAGGCGCGCCTTGCGAGCTGAACCGCGGGTAAAACTAAGTTTGGCTTTTGCTTCCATTCTCTATCTCCTATCTACCCTTGGCTACTTTTTTCTTGTCTTTGTGGCCACGGTATGTGCGGGTGGGCGAAAACTCACCCAGCTTGTGGCCAACCATGTTTTCGGTCACATACACCGGCACAAATTTATGTCCGTTGTGCACCGAGAAAGTGTGTCCGATAAAAGAGGGGATGATCATCGAACGGCGGGACCAGGTCTTGATCACGGATTTCTTGTTTTCGCTGTTCAGCAATTCCACTTTCTTCAGGAGATGACCATCAACGAAGGGGCCTTTTTTGATTGAACGTGCCATTTATTTCCTCTCCTTATCTCTTCTTGACCGCTTTCACGATGTAGTTATCGGAGTATTTGCGGGTTTTGCGGGTCTTGCCGCCCTTGGCAGGCTTGCCCCAGGGGGACACGGGATGGCGTCCGCCGGAGGATTTTCCTTCTCCGCCGCCCATGGGGTGGTCCACAGGGTTCATCGCCACGCCGCGAACGGTGGGACGGATTCCCAGCCAGCGCTTGCGGCCGGCTTTGCCGATCTTGATCAGGCTGTGATCCAGGTTGCTCACCTGGCCGATGGTGGCCATGCATTCCTTGCGGATCAGATGCACGTCGTTGGAGGGCATCTTCACATGCACATAATCGCCGTCTTTGGCAACGACCTGTCCAAAAGCTCCTGCGGAACGGGCGATCTGCCCGCCGCGGCCTTTTTTGAGCTCGATGTTGTGCACGGTGGAGCCCAAAGGAATCTTTTCCAGGGGGATGGCATTGCCCAACGCGATCTCGGCTTCCGGGCCTGACATCACTTTGGATCCCACGGTCAGGCCGTCGGGAGCGATGATATAGCGCTTTTCGCCATCCAGATAGTGCAGCAGGGCGATGCGGGCGGTACGGTTGGGATCGTATTCGATGCTGGCAACCTTGGCTGGAACGCCAAACTTGTCGCGCTTGAAATCTATAATGCGATAGTGCCTGCGATGTCCGCCGCCGCGATGGCGGCAGGTGATGCGGCCCATGTTGTTGCGGCCGCCGGATTTTTTCAGCGGCTTCAGCAGCGATTTCTCTGGTCTGTCGGTTGTGATCTCGGTGAAGGTGTAACCCGTGCGGAAACGCAGGGAAGGAGTGGTGGGTTTATATTTCTTAATTGCCATGTTCTACTCCTTTAAACCTCAAAATCGGCTATCTTGTCGCCGCTGCGCAGGGTTACGATCGCCTTTTTCCAATCGGGGCGCTTGCCGGAATACTTACCCAGGCGTTTCGGTTTGCCTATCATGCGGATCGTATTCACATTCAGCACCTTGACCGAAAAGATGTGTTCGATTGCTTTCTTGATCTCTATTTTATTGGCGTTGATGCTCACCTTGAAAGTATAGGTGTTGTTTCCACTCACCTGGCCTTCGCTTTTTTCGGTGATCACCGGCGCGATTACGATATTACGCGGATGTATCATGAGCTGAATACCTCCTCAACCTTTTGTAGAGCGTCCTGGGTCATGATGATGTAGCTGCTTTTGAGGACTTCGTAGGCATACAGGCCATCGGCTCTGTCGGTCATCACGTCGGGCAGGTTGGTGAACGACTTCACCGTCGGCACATGGTGGCCATCGGTCACGACGAGCTTGCGACCTTTTTCGGGTGCGATCTTGCCCAGCAGTTCCAGGGCCTTTTTGGTGTTGGGTTTATCAAAGTTAAAAGACTCCACGATAAAGATGCGGCCTTCGCGGGCGCGGTCGGTGAGGGCGACCTTGAGGGCCATGCGCTTCTTGGTGCGGGGAATCGGGCGATACCAGTCCTTGGGCAAAATGGCGAATGCTCTGCCGCCGTGTACGCGGACAGGTGTGCGGCGTGAGCCCTGGCGCTGGTTGGCCAGATACATGGTGACCACTTCGTTCAGCAAAACCTTTGGCGCGTTCACGTCCACGTCAAAGACGCTGGCCGGCAGTTCTATCTCTTCCAGGCGTTCGCCGAGTGAATTGAATTTTATTGCTTTTACCATCTCAGCTACCCCTTAATGTTCCTTGTGAATGGTGACCAGGGAATTGCGGTGTCCGGGGACGGCGCCTTTCACCATGATCAAACCTTGTTCCGCGTCCACTTGCACAACCCGCAGGTGGCGCACTGATACACGGGCGTTGCCGTGCTGCCCGGGCAGTTTCGTACCCTTGAAGATGCGGGAAGGCTGGGCGCACTGGCCAATGGAGCCGGGACCGCGGAAGGATTCGTGCACTCCGTGTGACTGCATGAATCCGGCAAAGCCGTGGCGTTTCATCACGCCGGTGAAGCCGCGTCCCTTGGATTTGGAGATCACGGTCACTGTCTCGTTGGCGGCAAACATATCAACTTTGATTTCCGCGCCCACTTCGTAGTCGCTTATCACCTGATCGTAGGAAGGGCGGAATTCGCGCAGATAGCGGTAGGCGGGGCTGCCGTATTTTTTGAAATGGCCCATCAGGGGACGGGTGACGTGTTTTTCGGTGATCTTTTCAAAACCCAGTTGCAAAGCCTCGTAGCCATGGTCTTCCAGGGTGCGTTTGCATACCACCTGGCAGGGGCCGGCTTTGATCACTGTGACAGGAATTACCTTGCCATTGGGATCGAAGATCTGGGTCATGCCAATTTTCTTTCCAATCAATCCTAACATGATCAACCTCTCGTGTTAGCCTTGATTTCCACATGCACGCCAGCGGGCAGGCTCAGCTTTTTGAGGGCGTTGGTGGTCTGCTGCGTGGGGTTCATGATGTCGATCAGCCGCTTGTGCACAAGCATCTGGAACTGATCTTGGGATTTCTTATCCACATGAGGCGAGCGCAGGATCGTATAAAGCGTCTTGTTTGTGGGAAGCGGAATGGGGCCAATGACTTTGGCGCCAGTGTTTCGCGTGCTTTTCACAATTTCTGCCACAGATTGATCCAGCAGACGGTGGTCGTATGCCTTCAGCTTGATGCGGATTCTGTTTTCGAGTTTACTCACTGGTTCCTCCACTTTTCAGGCAAAAGAATCCCCATGGGCTGAAAACCGCGCTCCTGCGCGACTGCCGCCGCGGGACTTTTTCTGCTAAGTTGGCATTGTTGGCGGGGATTGATGGCGCAAACCATCCCCCTGTGATACTCATACGAGTATCCCCGTTAAAGGGTGACATCGTTCCTCCTAAAGAACTATAAGTCCCTGCAAAACCTGGGACTTGTGCTATACAGTAAAACTTTATTCTGCAAGTGTTGGTCAGGATTTTTAGCTTCCCCGATTTTGTCAATAGCTTTTTTAATTTCCTGTCTTTTACGCGGAAGCACCTCATACGCTCATGGCTAACTGACCGCTCATTGATCGTAGAGCAATCGCCGGACTGGAATTCAGCCGGACATCAATGGGACATGGACTTGTGATCTGATCAGGAGGTCGGAATTACCGGACAGTTTTTTTCTGGCTACCCCCCCGGTTTCAGCTTGACAACATACGATATCGCATAAGCTTGGCCATACTGTATCACAATTTGGTTTGGAGATGAAACATGCCAGCACCCTATACAATCAGAAAAGCGGAGGCATCGGATATCGAAGCTATATCCGCGGTACATGTCCAAAGCTGGAGGGAGACCTATCCAGGCATTATGCCGCAACAGCGGATTGATGGCATGAGCATCGAGAGCAGCTCCAGGCATTGGCAGGCAGTTATTTTCGAGGGCTTTACCTTTCTGGTGGCGGAAACGGAAGGCCGGGTTGTGGGTTTTGCCAGCGGCGGAAATAAATACGAGTACAAAGACTGTGAAACTGGGCTTAGCAATGCCTGTGACTGCGAACTGGAAGCCTTGTATCTGCTGAAAGAGTTCCAGGGCAGGGGAATCGGCAAAGCCCTGGTCTATCGATTCGCGGAGATCATGAAGCAGGAAAAGAAGCATACCATGATCATTTGGGTGGCGGAAAAGAACCCCTCGGCCGGATTCTATGTGGCTATTGGAGGGGAATTGGTGGACAGGAAAATGTTTATATTCAGCGAAGTGCCGGTTCCGGTGCTTGCCTACAGGTTTAGGCTCGGGAATCTGCCTATCTGAATCTTCCCTGTTGAAGCCAGGAAACATCCATACCAGCTAAGTTTGGCTCAAGTTCATATTTGGCAGTAAGTTCTTTTAAAACCTCTCCCTGCAAAATAAAGATTCAAGCGGAATATATTTTGCTTTATATATTTACTGAA
This sequence comes from Cloacimonetes bacterium UBA4175, assembly GCA_002379855.1. Taxonomy (GTDB): domain Bacteria; phylum Cloacimonadota; class Cloacimonadia; order Cloacimonadales; family Cloacimonadaceae; genus Syntrophosphaera. Next base: position 21,206 of record DFUX01000064.1, read on the forward strand.
ACCCACCCAGTATATTGCTGAGTGAAAAACCCATCCATGGGAGGAAAAAATGAAAGCATTACAAAGCTCATTTTTGTGTCTTGTCCTGCTCTGCGGAGCGGCGCTTTTGGGAGCGCAGGCGCCCCAGTGGCAATGAGCAGTCCAGGCGGGAGGGATGGGCTGGAATGAAGGCCATTCCATAGTTATCGACAGCCAGGGTAACCAATATGTGGTCGGGCGGTTTGAATACACAGCCAGTTTCGGCAGCCATACCCTGACAGCAAGCTTTGCAGAGTTCGATACAGATATATTTGTCGCCAAGCTGGGAAATGGAACCCCCGTGGAAGATGAACTCGCTCCGCAAGCGCTTGCCAGGCTGTATTGCGCCTATCCCAATCCCCTGGGCAGGGGCGCCAGCGCTCTGATCAAGGCGGAGATTCCGGAACGCTCTACCGCCACCCTGAGCATCTTTAACCTGCGTGGACAGGTCGTAGCCCGCCACAAACTGGGTTCCGGTTCGCAGCAGATTTCCTTCAGCGGGGAAGGGCTTCCCGCGGGGGTCTATCTCTACAGCCTGCAATGCGGGAACTACAGGGAGACCAGGAAGCTGGTGCTGCTGAAGTGAGGTGGAAAGGTTTATAGAACGCGGATGACAGGATCTTTGAAGGTGGAAAGGTTCCCCCGAA
>DFUX01000063.1:0-20746 GCA_002379855.1 Cloacimonetes bacterium UBA4175
CCGTTGCCTCTGCCGGACAGGCTTCGGCAGCCCATTTTCTCCACTTGCGATTTTTGGTGAGACTTTATAGTTTGCTTATGCTTTGGACTGATACTCCGGCACTTATCCGCAAAAGGGTTGACAATATCGGCTGTTTTGGCTGTTTGGCACCAAAACAACACTACGAGAGGATAAAATGAAGATTTTAGTGCTAAACTGCGGAAGCTCATCGATAAAATTCCAGTTCATCAACATGGACACCCGCCAAGTGTTGGCGGAGGGAATCGCCGAACGGATCGGCGAGGACATCGCACTCTTCACCTACAAGAGTGAGAAATTCACCCGGAAAAAGAGCGAGATGGCGATCGAGAACCACGAGCAGGGCTTGCAGTTGATAATAGATTCACTTTTGGACGAGACAAACGGCGTGATCCGCGACAAGAGCGAGATAGACGCCGTGGGACACCGCCTGGTGCACGCCGGGGAGCATTATTCGGACGCGGTGGTGGTCACTGACCACGTGGTGGAAGTGATGCGCGAGTGCATCCCGCTGGCGCCGCTGCACAATCCTGCCAACATGAAAGGCATCGAAGCGGTGAAAGCCAATATGCCGAAGGTGCCCCAATGCGGCGTGTTCGACACCGCCTTCCATCAGACCATGCCGCCCCAGGCCTACCTCTACCCCCTGCCCCTGGAGATGTACCGCACCCATAAGATCCGCCGTTATGGTTTCCACGGCACCTCCCACAAGTATGTCAGCCAGCGCGCCGCGGAGTTTTTACAGCGCGATCTGGCGGAACTCAAAATCATCAGTTGCCACATGGGCAATGGCGCCTCCATCACCGCCATCGCGGGAGGCAAGTCCGTGGACACTTCCATGGGCCTCACCCCGTTGGAAGGGCTGATGATGGGCACCCGTTGCGGAGACATCGATCCCGCCATCCCCATCCACATGCAGCAGCAGCTTGGCTTGAGCGTGGACGAGGTGAACGTGATCCTGAACAAGAAAAGCGGCATGCTTGGGCTCTCCAGCATTTCCAACGATATGCGGGTGATCGAGAATGAAATCCTGAAACATCAAAACCCCCAGGCGACCACCGCCCACGATGTCTATTGCTACCGGATCAAGAAATACATCGGCGCCTACTTTGCCGCCATGAACGGCCTGGATGTGCTGATCTTCACCGGCGGCGTGGGCGAAAACATGCCCATCATGCGCTCTTTGGCCTGCCGCGACCTGGACGCCCTGGGCATCCGCCTCGACGAGGAAGCCAACTCCCGCTTCTCGAACAAGATCGAGGTGTTGAGCGCGGCTGACTCCCGCGTGACGGTGCTCAAGGTGCCCACCAACGAAGAACTGATGATCGCACTGGAGACCCAGCGCCTGCTGTCCTGAAGCCCCGGGGAGGGAAATTATGCGCATCGACCTGCTGCTCAGCAAGCTTTGCCTCACCAAGACCCGCAGCATAGCCAAGACCGCCTGCGACAAAGGCTTGGTGTCCATCAACGGCAAGAAAGCCAAGGCATCCGCCGAGGTGAAGGAAGGCGACCTGATCAGCCTTTCCCTCTATGGATTCAAGCACGAAATCCGGCTCGATAAAATACCTGCCGGCAACGTCGCCAAGAAAGACGCCACCAATTTCTATACCCTGCTCAGCAAAACTCCGCTGAACTCCTGAGGAACGCGTGCACAGCCTGCTGCTCTTGTTTCTGCTCTTGGTGAGCGGCCTGGCGGCAGAATACCGGGTGGCTGCCGTGTCGGAAAACCTGGTGGTCTATTCCGCGGATGGTGAGTTTGGCGGCAAAGGTGCCTTCCTGCAAGGGGTGGACAAACGCATCGACGCCCTGCAGAGGGACACCGGAATCTATCTGGAGCAAAAGGCGGATGTCTATATCGTGCCAGACCGCGCAAGTTACAGGCAACTGGCTTCCGGCAAGGCGGCCATCGTGGAGTTTTCGGATGCCTTTTACAGCTCCGCGGAACGCCGCATCTACCTGCGCAGTTCAGACCAGATCTGGGAAAACTACTCCGATATCTTCCTCCATGAATACACCCACTGGTATCTGGACGAAATCTTCCTCTCCGTCCCGCTCTGGTTTCATGAGGGGATGGCGACGCATTACGCCGGGCAGATGGGGCCCCAGCGCTATCTGCACTTTGTGCGGGAACGCTTTTGGGGCAATAAGCTGGATCTCTTCGCCCTGGCCTATGATTATCCCGCGGAAGAGCGTGAATGGCCGATGTACTATCTCAGCTCCTGGTTTGCCACGGATTATATGCGCAACAAGGATGAAGCCGCCTGGCGCAGGTTTTGGGGCATCGCGTCCGCCCATGCCAGATTGGGGCACAAGACCCGCTTCGTGAGCGCTTTCAGCCAGGCATACAACAGCAGCCTCTACGAGTTTAACCTTGATTTCGCCGCCTACAGCAGGAGGCAAGCCTGGATCTATCTGATCATAGGAGCCAACTCAATAATCTTTGCCATCTTGCCTGTGGTGTTGATCTTTGCCTGGCGCAAGCGCCGTAAAAAGCTGTTGTCCATGCCGGAACTGGAGCTGCCCGCCGCCGAACCCGAGCCGGAAACGGACGCAACGCCTTCCGGGGATGAGCATAAATTGGTTGACTGAATCCGCCCGTTGCGGATATTTGGTCTGGTTAAATTTTTGCTTTTGGAGTTGAGATGTATCCCATAAGTTTTGGCAGCGACAATCATTCCGGAATCCATTACAAGGTCTTTTCCTCATTGCAGCAGGCAAATGTGGGCTTTTGCCCCGCCTATGGCGACGATGCTCTGACAGAGCGTATTTTGAGCGAGATCGAAGCCCTCTTCGGAGGTGACTGCACGGCTTGGTTCGTGATCACCGGCACAGGGGCCAACGTCGTCTCCCTGCAAAACTTCCTGCGTTCCTACCACGCGGTTTTCTGCGCCAACAGCTCCCACATCAACGTGGATGAGTGCGGCGCGGTGCAGAAATTCACCCAGGCACGCCTCAAGGTGATCGACACTCCGGATGGAAAACTGACTCCCGAACTGATCGAGCCCAAGCTGCTAACCAACCGCGACCAGCATCACTCGCAGGGACGCGTGGTCTCCATCGCCCAAAGCACGGAATATGGCACGCTCTATACCCTGGAGGAACTGAAGGCCCTGGCGGACTTCGCCCATCAGCACGAGATGTTTTTGCACATCGACGGCGCTCGCCTCGCCAATGCTGCCGCCGCGCTGGATTGCAGTCTGCAAGCCATGACCAAGGACATCGGGGCGGATATCGTGAGCTTCGGCGGAGCCAAAAACGGCCTGCTCTTCGGCGAGGCAATAATCAGCTTTTGCCCCCAGATCACCACGGACATGCGTTTCTACCGCAAACAGGCCTCGCAGCTCTTCAGCAAGATGCGCTTCATCGCCGCCCAGTATGAGGCCTATCTGGATCAGGATCTCTGGCTGGCCAACGCCAGGGCTGCCAACTCCATGACCCGCTTGCTGGCGGAAAAACTAAAGGAATTCAAGCAGATAAAGATCACCCAACCCGTGCTGGTGAATTCCCTTTACGCCATCCTGCCCCGCGAGATCACCCCCGCCCTGCAGGATAAATACCACTTTTACATGTGGAACGAGGCTCTCAACGAGGTGCGCCTGATGTGCAGCTTCAACACCCAGGTTGAGCAGATCGAGGAGTTTATCGAACACCTGCGTGAATTGCTCGCGGAGTGAGCCGGTGATAGTCGTCTATACCTGTGATATCATTGGTTCCCGCAAATACCCCGCGCCTGCCCGGAACCAAATAGACCAAAACATCCGCGCTGCCTTCTTCCAGGCCTGCCAGTTGTATCCTCATACACAGGCAGATTTTCTTTCCTTTTCCGTCACCCAGGGCGATGAGTTCCAGTTCAACGCGGAAAGCTGCAAGGATTTCTATCGTTTCCTGCTCTATTTCAGGACATCCCTGGCAATCTCCGGAGTGAAACCCACGCCGTTCTTCAGATGCGGGATAGGTTTGGGCGAAAGGGCAACCCAGGGTTCCAGCAGCTATGAGATGGACGGCTCAGCCTATTACAATTCCCGTCTGGCAATCAACGGTTTTGCCAGGCCGGAAAACCTGAATACCCTCACCAGGGCACATACCGAGACAGCCCTTGTCAACCGCGCCCTCAACTCGCTGCTCATGTTTTGCGACCGCTTGGAATATGGCTGGAGCGAGGTGCAAAGACAGGTCATCCACGGGATTATGCAAGGGGAAAGCCAGGCTCAGATCGCCCAGCGGCAAGCCACGTCGCAGCAGAATGTGAGTAAACTGCTCAAAACCTCCGCCTGGGCATATCTGGAAAGCGTTTTCTCCCTTCTGGACGAGTTGGCGGAGACTGTAAATAACAACCATGATTAGTTGTAAAGTGGTATCTCAACCAATTATGGTTGTTACTTGTTTGTTGATCACTTGCGCTAAGGGAGGTTTACGATACTGTTCTGGCGTTTAATCCTGGCGCATCTGCTGGCTGATTTTGTATTGCAAAGCAAATGGATAGCCCAGCATAAAAATCATAGCCGGGCTTTATTGTTGCATGGAGCTGCCTATCTGCTTTTGTCCACTCTGCTGCTCTTGCCTTATCTGAACCTGCCACTCATAGCTATTTTGCTGGGGCTCACAGCTTTTCATCTGCTTGTGGATGCAGGAAAAGGATACCTGGCCCACCGATGGAATAAGCTGGCCTGGCTGTGGCTATTTCTCGATCAGATCGTCCACCTGTTCAGCATCGCTTTGGCAGTCTATCTTTTTTCTAAAGCAGACAGGAACTTTCTGGTTCAAACCATCGTCAACCTGGATGTCCAACGTCTTGTCCAGTATATAATACTGCTGATCCTAAACCTCTTTGCGGGTTTGCATGTGGTGGATATCATCAGCAGGGAATATCGCCCCGACAACACGGACGGCCACAGGTCACATGCTCTGATTGGAATCTTCGAGCGTTTGTTGATCACACTCTCTGTGCTGATTGGCAGGTTTGAGATTATCGGGTTCATGATCGCCGCTAAATCCATTATCCGCCTGCCAGATGCTAATGCCCAGGATCAGAAAGACGAAGCCAAAGCTCACCAGATGATCAACTACTACCTGATCGGAACCTTTGTAAGCTACAGTTGGGCAATAGGCTGGACTGTGTTGTTCAAGTGGTTTGTCTGAGCAGTGACACCCTTACCGTTCTAAGCCCTGCCTGATTCTGTCCCTCAGCTCCCCGGCCGCCATCGCGGCAGCTTCGGCGAAACGCTCGCCGCAATCTGCAAAGATTATCCCACGGGAAGAGTTGATTAGGATATTGGGCTCTTCGGCGCTGTCCACGGCGTTGCTTAGCACAGCCTCCAAATCACCGCCCTGGGCGCCGATGCCGGGGATCAGGAAAATTCTGCCCGGCAGTAGCCCGCGCATGCGGCGCAGATCGTCCGTCTGTGTGGCACCAATCACCGCTCCAAGCTGTTGAGCGGGAAACCTGCCAATCCAGCCTGCCGCCAATTCCGCCACTCCGCCCTCCAAAAAGAAATCCCTGGCACTGGGGTTTGAAGTGAGCGCCAGGGCAAAAGCAAAGGAACCTTCCCGCCTGAGCAGCGGCTGCAGCACATCCTCGCCCATCAGGGGATTGAGGGTGATGGCATCCACCCGCAGGCGATCAAAAAAGCTCTGCGCGTACTGCTCCATGGTGCTGCCGATATCGCCGACCTTGCAGTCCAGGATCACCGGAATCTCTTCCGGGATGTAATCCACGGTTCGCCGCAGGGCTTCCATGCCGCGCAAGCCGTCACTCAGATAGAAAGCCAGATTGGGCTTGAAGGCGCAGGCGAACTCCGCAGTGGCGTCTATGATGCGGCGGTTGAATTCCCAAATGGGATTCGCCTCCCGCGCCAGACAGGCGGGAAGCTGGCGGATATCGGAATCCAGGCCCACGCAGAGCAGGCTGCGCGATGTCCGCCAACGTTCCTGATACTTACATAAGAACGATCTTGACCGAGTCCGCTCCATCAATTTCCTCAAACTCCACCTTGATGATCTCTTCCTGCGAGGTAGGCACGTTTTTGCCGACGTAATCGGCTTTGATGGGCAGTTCGCGGTGTCCCCGGTCGATCAGCACCGCCAGTTGAATCTGTTTGGGGCGCCCGAAGTCCATCAGAGCGTCGATCGCGGCGCGCACGGTGCGTCCGGTGTAGAGCACGTCATCCACCAGCACGATCACCGCGTCCTCGATATCAAAGCCCAGCTCCGAACCCTTGATCACAGGCTGGTAGGAGATTGTGGAAAGGTCGTCCCGGTAGAGGGTGATATCCAGGATGCCCACCGGGATTTCCTGCCCCTCGATCAGGCGCAGATATTCGGAAAGCCGGTTGGCCAAAGGCACTCCGCGGGATCTGATACCCACCAGACGGATCTTTTCCACGCCGCGGTTTTGCTCGATTATCTCATGCGCCATGCGGCGGATGCTGCGCTCGATCTGCGCCTTGTCCATGATAAAGCTTTTGATCTGCATCACTTGCTCCTTTTGCGGGATCATTCCGGGGCGATTACGATCAGAACGTCGCCCTTGCCCACAGTCGCTCCGGCTGCGAAGGGTGTGGCGGTGACCGTTCCGGCCACCGGACTGGGAATGTTGTTATACATCTTCATCGCTTCCAAAACGAGGACTGTTTCGCCCACCTGCACCTTGTCCCCCACGTTCTTCTCATACTTCACGAACATGCCGGGCATGGGTGAATGGACGGGAGTTCCCTCAGCAGAGGAAGCCGCGGCGGTAGCCGCCTGGGGAGCGGGAGCCGGAGCCACGGGGGCTGCGGGGGCAGGATTGGGGGTCGCCGGAGCGCTGGGCTGGACTGCCGGGGCGACCGGCGCCGACCTCACGATCCTTGGCGCGCCGCCTTTTTCGGAAACTTCCACGCGGTAGTATTCATCGTCCACATACACATCGAACTCGCGCAAGCCTTCAGGTTTGGGCGGAGCTTCCTTGGCGGGTTTTTCCACCAGTTGGCCTGCCTTGGCCTTGCGGCAAAGCTCTTCCTGGCGCTTCACCTCTTCCAGGGTGATGGCTTTCATTTCGTTGGGCATGGGTTCCTGGCCGTATTTGATCTTGAGATACTTCTTGCCGGTAAGGTTATAGAGCGCCACGATCAGGGCGTCGTCCAGGTCTTTTGCCAGGCCTTCGGTTTCCTTTTTCACCTGTTCCAAAGCCGGTTCGATCACGTCCCCGGGGCGCACCGTGATCGGCTTCTCGCCGCGCGGATAGCCCTTGAGCGCCTTTTTCTGCACCTCGGGGTCGATGGGCAGGGTGGTCTTGCCATAGAGTCCGTAGCAAAGGTCTTTCACCTGCTCCGTGATGCGGGCATATTCGCCGTCCTTGGTATCGAAGAGGGCGTTGTTGACGGACTGGATGCCCACGATCTGGCTGGTGGGCGTCACCAGCGGAATCTGCCCCAGTTCCTTGCGCACCTTGGGAATCTCTTTGAACACGTCTTCCAGCTTGTCCAAGGCATCCATCTGGCGCAGTTGGTTCACCAGGTTGGAAAGCATTCCGCCCGGCGTCTGGTGGATGATCACGTCCGTGTCGATGATGCTGAACTTGGTATTGTCGGCAAACTGCAGATATTTGGGGATGTCTTTTTCCATCTCTTTGCCGATCTTGTTGAGCAGCCTGATGTCAAATCCGGTGTCGCGGTTGGTTCCCAGCAGGGCGATCACAAAGGGTTCCACGGCCGGATGTGAGGTGCGGTATGCGTAAGGGCCAACGCAGGTGTCGATGATATCCACCCCCGCTTCGATGGCCTTAAACAGCGACAGGTCGCCCATCCCGCTGGTGAAGTGCGTATGCAGGTGCACCGGCACCTTCACGTTTTCCTTGAGGGCTTTCACCAGGTCGAAGGCGTCGTAGGGGGCCACCAGGCCTGCCATATCCTTGATGCAGACCGTGTCCGCGCCCATGTCCTCCAGTTGTTTGGCTTTTTTCACGTAGTAGTCGATGTTATAGATGTCTCCGCCCATGCGCTGTTCGGTGAGGCTGTAGCAGATCGCTCCCTGAAAGTGTTTCTTGTTCTTTTTGATGATCTTCACCGCGGTCTGGAAGTTGCGGAAGTCGTTGAGCGCGTCAAAGACCCGGATGATGTCGATGCCGTTGTCGCAGGCACGCTGCACGAAGGCTTCCACCACGTCGTCGGCGTAGTTCTGGTAGCCCACCAAGTTCTGCCCGCGCAGGAGCATGGAGAAGGGGGTCTTTTTGATGTATTTTTTGAGGGTGCGGATGCGTTCCCAGGGGTCTTCGCCCAGATAGCGGTGCATGGTGTCGAAGGTGGCTCCGCCCCACACTTCCATGCTGTAAAAGCCCACCTGGTCCATCAGTTCCGCCACGTGGAGCATGTCTTCGGTGCGCCCGCGGGTGGCAAACAGCGATTGATGCCCGTCGCGGAACGACAGGTCCTGGATCTTTATCGGGTTGGCCGCCTTGGGGCGGTCAGTTTCATAGCGCATTGCTGTTTTGGTCAAGATGCCATGTTTATCCATGGTTGCTCCTTTTTATCTGCTTCTTTTTATTACTCTGCGTTGGATCAGGTCACGGTTCAGCATGGTCTGCTGCCTGCCATAGGCTTGCCAGACGCTGGGGGCGTTTTCCAGGGGCCGCTGGGGATAGACGGGCGCCGCTTCTGAATCCAGCAGCGCCAGCACACCCGCGATGGCGGCGAGTTCTTTCTTTCTGTCTGTCATCGTCGCGTGCCTCAGGCAGGGATGTTGCCGTGTTTCTTGGGCGGCAGGCTTTCGCTCTTGCTGGAGAGGATTTCCAGGGCGTCGATCAGCCTGGCGCGGGTTTCGGAGGGCAGGATCACCGCGTCGATATAGCCGCGGGAGGCCGCCACGTAGGGATTGTTAAACTCTTGCTCGTAGATCTCGATCATCTCGGCGCGTTTGGCGACCTTGTCCTCGGCGGCCTCGATCTCTTTGCGGAAGATCACGTTGGCGGCGCCCTGAGCGCCCATCACGGCGATCTCGGCGCTGGGCCAGGCAAAGACCATATCCGCACCCAGATGCCTGCTGCTCATAGCGATATAGCTGCCGCCGTAGTCTTTGCGGGTCACCACCGTCAGTTTGGGCACCGTGGCTTCGGAATAGCACCACAGCAGCTTGGCGCCGTGGCGGATGATCCCGTTCCATTCCTGGTTGGTGCCGGGCAGATAGCCGGGCACGTCCACGAAGGTCACCAGCGGAATGTTGAACGCGTCGCAGAAGCGGATGAAGCGCGTGGCTTTGTCCGAGGCGTCGATGTCCAGGCAGCCAGCCAGAACAGTCGGCTGGTTCGCCACCACTCCGACCACGCGTCCATTGAGGCGGGCGAAGCCCACGATCAGGTTTTTGGCGTAATATTTATGCGGTTCAAAGAAGATGCCGTCATCGACCACGCTGCGAATCACGTCATACATCTCGTAGCTCATCCGGGGATTGTCCGGTATGATGGTGTCCAGCTCGGGGCAGAGCCGGCGGGGATCGTCGGCGCATTCAACGCGCGGAGCGTCTTCCATGTTGTTGGCGGGCAGGTAGCTGAGCAGCACCTTGATCTGCTGGATGGCGTCGGCGTCGTTCTCACAGGCAAAGTGGGCGTTGCCGCTCTTGCTGTTGTGGGCCAAGGCGCCCCCCAGGTCTTCCTGGGTGGTTTCCTCGCCTGTCACCGCGCGGATCACATCCGGCCCGGTGATGAACATGAAGCTGGTGTTTTTCACCATAAAAACAAAGTCGGTCATGGCGGGAGAATAGACCGCCCCGCCCGCGCAGGGGCCCATGATGGCGGTGATTTGGGGAATCACGCCGCTGGCGCGCGAATTGCGGAAAAAGATGTCACCATAGCCGCGCAGAGCGTCCACACCCTCCTGGATGCGCGCTCCGCCGCTGTCCTGAATGCCGATCAGGGGAACTCCGCTTCTGAGCGCCATGTCCATGACCTTGCAGATCTTGGCGGCGTGCATTTCGCCCAGAGAGCCGCCCCGGGAGGTGAAATCCTGGGAAAAGGCAAAGACCGGGCGCCCATCCACCAGGCCGTGGCCGGTGATAACGCCATCTGACGGGATTTCTATCTTTTCCATGCCAAAGTTGTCGCAGCGGTGCTGCACGAACATATCCAGTTCACGGAAGCTGCCTGGGTCAAAGAGCAGGTCCAGCCTTTCCCGGGCTGTCAGCTTGCCCCCCCGCTTTTGCTTGTCCACGGCTTTGGCGCCGCCCATTTCTTTGATTTTCTTTTCTTTATCCAGCAGTTTCTGGATCGCGTCCTTGGTTGAAAGCATTGTATCTTCCCCTTTGCAGGTTTATTGGATGTACCGATTGTGGAACACAAACAAAATACAATCATTTTTCCATTATTGCGCGATGCCAAATTTCGTCAAGAAAAAGCAGTTTGGACAGCGCGTAACCGCACCCTGGCTCCGCTCTTGCAGTAAATCTATATCAAGCTATTTTGACTGCATCGTCACGACTGGTTCCTTCTCACGCATGAAGGCCAAAGCCCGCATAATTCGGGGTAGTAACTCAGGGTTTGTTACGCACGAAGTCCAAAGAGCCCAGGCGTCCGGTGGGTATTTGCAGCCGGAAAAGGCTCTTTGAACTCCGTGCTGGCTGGTCGTTTGGAGTTCAAGCCGGCAATGAAAGCTGTATAGATTCCCCCCAATCCCAAAGCCGGCTCGGACTTCAAACGACTTTGAAAAGACTGGATCCCGGCTCAAACCACCCCACCAAACCGCTGCGCGCTTTGGCGGGGACCCCGGTAGGCCGGGATGACACATTTTTAGTCTGGTTTGGTTTGTTTCAGGGCTGGACGCTTGTCCTTATCCTGTTCTTTTAATCCGTGTAATTTGTGGATATTATAAAAAAGACTGGATCCCGGGTCAAGCATGCGCTTGCCCGGGATGACACAGATAGAGTCTGTTGGGGCTTGTTCTGGGCACGTCCACCATCACCACGACACCACAACACCACCTCACCACAAGTTCCTTTTCAACATTTCACCTTTCCACCTTCAAATATCCTGCAGATCCTGTCGATCATGTTATCCGCGTTCTATTTTCTTTTCATCTTTACACGATAATACCACAACCACCTCCATGATCCCTCATACCGCCATCATTCGCTGCCACAAGCGGTTAAGCCATCATCCTTAGGTCATCCTTATAAATTATAAGGTTGACCCCAGGAAGACCCACGCCGGAGAGTGTGATGCAAATGAGGCCCATCCCTCTATAATATATAGGTGCTACGCCAAAAAGGCCGCGGAAAAATGGAAAGGTGAAATGGCGGAAGGCATATCGGATTTGCGGCTACCGGAGATAGTTGAAAAAGGCAACCCATTAAGACGGGAATAATAATTCAAGTTCTGTGAACTCTTAAATGCTGATAAATCATTACTATAGCATCGTCATCAGAGGCTTTGGAGGAAACAGCGAAGAAAGCTCTTGACAGAAATACGCTTCTAAATTTATCGATATAAAAGTATCGAATAAGATACCACGATAAGGAGAGAAGATGGTTTCCATACCGGTTTTAACGCTTAAACGCCTGCCCCAGTATCTGGAACTCTTACAACAATTCCAGAGGGAAGGCCAAAGCCACGTGTCTGCCACCCGGCTGGCGGAGATCACCGGCGTGCACGTGACCCAAGTGCGCAAGGACCTGGCTTTGACCGGGGTGGTTGGCGTTCCCAAGGTGGGGCACAAGACGGCGGAACTGATCGAAGCCATCAAGAGTTTCCTGAACTGGAACGACAGCAGTTCCTGCTTCCTGGTGGGAGCGGGGCACCTGGGTTCTGCCCTTTTGGGCTATCAGGAGCTTTCCCGCAAGGGCTTGTCCATCGTGGCGGCGTTCGATACCGATCCGGCTTTGAGCGGCACCACTGTCAACGGCGTCAAGATCTACGGCCTGGATCGGTTTGCCAATCTCTGCCGGCGTCTGCATATCAACATCGGAATCCTTACGGTTCCATCCGAGCATGCCCAGGCAACGGCTCAAATGATGATAGACAATGGCATTGTGGCGATCTGGAACTTCACTCCGGTTCACCTCGATGTGCCTGAAGGCGTCATTGTGGAAAACGTGGACATGAGCGCCTCGCTCGCGGTTCTTTCCCACCGCCTGGCAGAAAAGCTCCACCACGAAACCAAGGTGGAGAGGAGCCATTAGCGAAAGCCAGGCGTTTTTTGCAAAGCCATTAAACCGCCACTACAGGAAAAATACATAAAAACTGAGATAGATTAGGAGCAAAGATGAATTCTGAAAATACTGCAGTCCGCAGCTTCTCGAAGGTCTTGGAGATATTGGAATCCTACGATTTCAATGCCAACAAGATCATCCCGATCCTGCAAGCCGTCCAACACGAGTATCGCTACCTTCCGCAGGAAGTGCTCACCTTTATCGCCACTTCCCTGAAGGTCTCGCCGGCGCACCTCTTTGGCGTCGCCACCTTTTACAGCCACTTCTCTCTTGAGCCCAAAGGCAAGCACATCATCAAGATGTGTGACGGCACCGCCTGCCACGTGCGCGGTTCCATGGCCGTGATTAACGCGGTGAGAGAAAAGCTTGGCCTTTCCAGCACCAAGATCACCACCGACGACATGCTCTTCACCTTTGAAACGGTGTCCTGCCTGGGCGCCTGTGGCCTTGCTCCGGTGCTGGTGATGGATGAGGAAGTCCACGGCCAGGTTACGCCCGAGCAGGCGATCAAGCTCATAGATGAAATATTGGAGAAGGAAAATGCTTAATTTGGATCAAATCAAAAAGGACTATCAGGAAGCTCTGACCCACTATAAGAAACGCATCGTAGTCTGCGCCGGAACAGGTTGCATAGCCAACGGTTCCGAAAAGGTTTACAATGCCCTGAAGAACAGCCTTGCCATGCACTCCCTGGATGTATCCATCGAGCTGAAAGCCCACGATGAGCACAATCACGACGTGCTGATCTCGGGAAGCGGCTGCCAGGGCTTTTGCCAGGTTGGCCCGCTGGTCACTATCGAGCCGGATGGCATCCTCTACGCCCACGTGAAGCCGGAAGACGCCGAAGAGATCGTGGCGCAGACCATCGTGCAGGGCAAGCTGGTCGATCGTTTGCTCTATGTCAACCCCGCCGACGGCAAACACTGCAAGGGCGCGGGAGACATCCCCTTTTACACCCGGCAGAGGCGCACCGCGCTCAAGGAATGCGGACACCTCGACCCCGAAAACGTGAATGAATACATCAGCCACGGCGGTTATTTCGCCGCCCGCGACGCCTATCAGAAATACAGCGCCGAAGAACTCTGCAAACTCTTTCAGGATTCCGGTTTGCGCGGGCGCGGCGGAGGCGGATTCTCCACCGGTTTGAAGTGGGAACTCACCCGCAGACAGGCGAATGAAAAGAAATATATCGTTTGCAACGGCGACGAGGGAGACCCGGGCGCCTTTATGGACCGCAGCATTCTGGAAGGAAATCCCCACAGTGTGGTGGAAGGTATGATGATCGCCGCCGCAGCCGTCGGGGCCGATGAGGGCTATGTCTATGTGCGCATGGAATATCCCCTGGCCTGCTCCCGCATCCGCAAAGCTATCAGAGTGGCGGAAGAGCTCGGACTTTTGGGCGACGACATCTTTGGCAGCGGCAAGAGCTTCCGCATCAAGGTGATGGAAGGCGCCGGAGCTTTCGTCTGCGGAGAGGAAACAGCCCTGCTGTCCTCCATCGAAGGCAAGCGCGGCATGCCCAATCCTAAGCCGCCCTTCCCCGCGGAAAGAGGCCTCTTTGGAAAGCCCACCGTGATTAACAACGTTGAGACCCTGGCTTTGGTGCCGGTGGTGATGCGGGAAGGCGTCGAGGCTTTCCGGAAAGTTGGCCTGCCCAAATCCCCGGGAACCAAGACTTTCGCGCTCACGGGACACGTCGCCAATACAGGTTTGATAGAAGTCCCCTTCGGCACCACCCTGCGCGAGATCGTCTTTGAGATCGGCGGAGGAGTGCTGGACAAGGATGGCAAGATCAACAACGACGCCTTCAAGGCGGTTCAGATCGGCGGCCCCTCCGGCGGTTGCCTCACCCGCGAACACCTCGACCTGCCGCTGGATTATGATTCCCTCGGCGCGGTTGGAGCCATGGTTGGTTCCGGCGGACTGGTGGTGATGAACGACACCAGTTGCATGGTCAAGATCGCCCATTACTTTATGAGCTTCACCCAGAACGAATCCTGCGGCAAGTGCGTGCCCTGCCGGGAAGGAACCCGCCAGATGCTGGAATTGCTGGAGGATATCACCGAAGGCAGGGGCACAGAGGAAACTCTGGAGCTTCTGGAAGAAGTGGGAAAGGCAGTTAAGATCACTTCGCTCTGCGGCCTGGGCAAATCCGCTCCCAATCCAGTGTTGAGCACCCTGCGTTTCTTCCGGGATGAGTATCTGGCCCACGTGAAGGCGGGCTATTGCCCCACCCGTAGCTGCAAAGCGCTCACTCCCATCACAATTGATCCGAACCTATGCCGCGGTTGCACACTCTGCAAAAGAGTCTGCCCCGTGGGAGCCATCTCCGGGGAAGTGAAATCTCCCCACCAGATCGACCCCATGGTCTGCATCAAATGCGGTGCCTGCGCCGCCGCCTGTAAATTCAAAGCTATATCCTAAGAGGAGAGAAAGATGGATACTGAAAAGATCGTATATATAAATGACCGTCCCGTGGTCTGGGAAGGCGAGACCAATATCCTGGCGCTGGCCCGCAAGGCACATGTAGAGATTCCCACCTTCTGCTACCACTCCGAACTGAGCGTCTATGGCGCCTGCCGGCTCTGCCTGGTGGAAGTCGAAGGCAGAGGCCTGGTGACTTCCTGTTCGACCGCCCCCTTTGAAGGGATGCGGGTGAAGACCCATACGCAGCAGATTCTGAAGCTGCGCAAACTGATCATTGAGATGCTGCTGGCAAACCATGACCGGGAATGCACCCAGTGCGACCGCTCCCCGGATTGCAAGCTGCGTGAGATATCCTATAAACTGGGAGTGGACAAGATCCGCTTCCGGAAGACCCGACCCACCAAAGAAATCGACACCGGCTCCCCCTGCCTGGTGAGAGACCCCAATAAATGCGTGCTCTGCGGCGACTGCGTGCGCTTCTGCTCCGAGGTTCAGGGCATCGGCGCCATCGACTTTGCCAACCGTGGCGAAGGTGTGGTGGTGACCCCCGCCTATGGCAAGAGCCTGGCAAAGGTGGATTGCGTGAATTGCGGACAGTGCGCGGCGGTTTGCCCCACAGGCGCGCTCACCATCCGCAGCCAGACCGACCAGGTCTGGAACCAGCTTCAGGATCCCGGCAAGAAGGTGGTGGTTCAGATCGCTCCCGCGGTGCGCGTGGCTCTGGGCGAGATGTTCAACCTTCCCGCCGGGGAGATCACCACAGGCAAGATGATCGCCGCCCTCAGAATGATGGGTTTTGACCGTGTGTTTGACACCTCCTTTGCCGCCGACCTCACCGTGATCGAGGAAGCCAACGAGTTTCTGAAGAGGAAGACCGAGGGCGGGAAGCTGCCGATCTTCACCAGTTGCTGCCCCGCCTGGGTGAAGTTTGCCGAGCAAAGCTATCCGAAGCTTTTGCCGCATCTCTCCAGTTGCCGCTCACCCCAGCAAATGTTTGGCTCCATCGCCAAGAACAAGCTGCCCACGGAAATGGGCACCGATCGCGAGAACCTGATAGTCGTTTCCGTCATGCCTTGCACGGCCAAGAAGTTTGAAGCCCTGCGGGATGAATTCCGCACCGAGAACGTGCCGGATGTGGATTATGTGCTCACAACCCAGGAGCTGGGACGCATGATCAAGGAAGCGGGAATCGAGTTCTCCAACCTGGAGCCTGAATCCATGGATCTGCCCATGGGCTTTGCCACAGGCGCCGGAGTCATCTTTGGCAACAGCGGCGGCGTCTCGGAGGCTGTGCTGCGCTACGCGGCCGACAAGCTGGACATCCCTCTTCCGGAAAGCATTGTGCTGCAGGAAGTGCGCGGAAGCCAGAGCGTTCGCGATACCGAGATTGACACTCCCGTCGGGAAACTCAGGATGGCGGTGGTGCACGGGCTGAAGAATGCCGCGGAGCTTGCCGACCGCATCCAGGCCGGCGAAGTCTATTACGACATCGTTGAAGTGATGGCCTGCCCCGGCGGTTGCAGCGGCGGAGCGGGACAGCCCATCGTGAATAATCCCCTGGTTCGCAAGGAACGCACCACGGCTCTTTACCACGCCGACAAGATGATGGCCTTGCACCGCGCTCAGGACAACCCCTTCGTGACAGACCTCTACAAAGTCCTCCTGGACGAGCCTAACAGCCACAAAGCCCACGAGTTGCTGCATACTCATTATAAGAGCCGCAAAAGGATCGAGGATGAGGAGATCAGTTTCTCCGCGCCCTCCAAGGAAGAACGCTGCAAGGTGAAGGTTTGCATCGGCACCAGTTGCTTCCTGAGGGGAGCCCAGGAGATCCTGGCACACACCCTGAAGACTGTGGAAGAAAACGGCTGGGGACGTCATTTTGAAGTGTCCGCCACCTTCTGCACCGAACAGTGTGACAAGGGCCCGACCCTCATCGTGGGCGGGCAAGTGATCCACAAAGCCAAGCTGGAAGACGTTTCTGCCGCTCTCGAACGCGAAGCGCAAAAACGGGGCGCGTGATGAAAAGCATCCTGATCTGCATGGGAAGTTCTTGCTTTGCCCGGGAAAACCGCGAGAACCTGGGTTTGATAGAAGAGTATCTCCGGTCTCACAAACTGGAGGACAGCGTGCGGATTGAAGGTTCTCTCTGCCTGGGAGAATGTGCCGAGGGGCCGAACCTGATAGTGAATGGAAACCGCTATCATCAGGTGAACGCCGAAAAACTAAAAGAGATATTGGATAAAGAGTTATTGCCGATATGAGTAAATTGGAACCGATATATACAGAAAAGACCCAATGCCAGGATTGCTACAAATGCGTGCGCGAATGCCCCGTGAAAGCCATCAAAGTGGTGGACGGCAGCGCCATAGTGATCCCCAAGGCATGCATATTGTGCGGGCATTGCACCCAGGTCTGCCCGGTGCATGCCAAGAAGATTCGCGATGACCTGGATGAAGCCAAAGCCATGCTGGCCAGTGGAGCCAGGGTCTATGCCTCTTTGGCACCCAGTTACCGCACGGAGTTCTCCGGCCTGAAGACCGGAAAGCTGATCAATGCCATCAAGAGCCTGGGTTTTGCCGGTGTATCGGAGACAGCCTTGGGCGCGCAGGAAGTTTCGGCTTCCTGCGCCCGCCTGCTTAAGGAAGGGGAAAACCCCGTCTGGATAAGCAGTTGCTGTCCTTCCATTATTCACTACATCGAGCAATACCGTCCCGACCTGGTGCCCTATGTAACCCCAATTCTCTCTCCGCTGCAGGCTCATGCCCGCATCCTGAAAGATGAGTTTGGCCCGGATGCCAAGGTCATCTTCTTTGGCCCCTGCATTGCCAAAAAGAATGAGGCGGACGACTATCTGGATCTGGCGCTCACTTTCTCTGACCTGAGAAGATGGTTCACCCAGGAAGTCACGGATTGGCTATCCATAAGCGACGACGCGGACTTCGTGCCCCATTCTGCCGGCGAAGGCGGGCTCTATCCCGTGGATGGCGGCATGGTCGATGGGATCAAGCTTTGCGGAGCGCCGGAGGATACCCTCTACATGAGTTTCAGCGGCGTGGAAAACGTGCGGGAAGCCCTGCAGGAACTTAAGACCAAAGACTATCACCGTCCGGTCTTCATCGAAGTCCTGGCCTGCGCCGGAGGTTGCGTAAATGGCCCCGTGGTCAAGGAACAGGGTTCCACAGCCGGAAAACGCGTCACCATCTATGAAGAAACTCCCCGCCTGGACAAGGATGTGGCCGAGGGCAGGGACATCTCGGGAAGCTTCCATTCTCGCGAGATCAAGGTATCTGACTTCACTCCCGAGGAGATCTATGGAGCCCTGCTCCGGATCAGTAAGAAACGCAAAGAGGACGAGCTCAACTGCGGAGGCTGCGGCTACAACACCTGCCGCGACTTTGCCGTCGCCCTACTGGAAGAGAAAGCGGAACCCGCCATGTGCGTTTCCTACTTGCGCAAGCTTGCCCAAAACAAGGCT
Organism: Cloacimonetes bacterium UBA4175; assembly: GCA_002379855.1. Lineage (GTDB taxonomy): Bacteria > Cloacimonadota > Cloacimonadia > Cloacimonadales > Cloacimonadaceae > Syntrophosphaera. Next base: position 18,095 of record DFUX01000063.1, read on the forward strand.
GCCGCCCTCATCAAAGCCATGCCTTCCGGCGTGGTGATAGTGGATGAAAAGCTTTGCATTGTCGAGTCCAACCGGCGTTTTATCGAACTTATCGGCGGCGACGCGGAGATAGTGGGCAAGGTCGATCCCGACCTGGAAGGAGCTTATCTTGAACGCCTCATCCCCTTTGCCGATCTCTTTAAGGAAGCCCTGCAGCGGGACAGTGAGGTCAGCGTGCAGGATATCCGCCACAAAGGCAAGATCATCCGGCTCACCATCTTCAGCGTCCAGCCCGGACACGTGGTGGGCGGTATCCTCCAGGATATCACCGAGCCCGTGATCCAGCGCGAGCAAATCATCGACAACGCCGCGGAGGTAATGAAGAAGACCCTCAGCACCGTGCAAAAGATAGCCTTCCTCCTGGGGGAAAACGCCGCCGACAGCGAGGTGCTGCTCAACTCCATCATCGAAAGCTTTAGCGTCAAGGATCAGCAGTGAAAGACAGCTTTTTGGAAGTGGATTACCACCAGATCAGCAAGCATGGCCAGGGAGCCTGCGGAGATTCCTTTTTCAGCAGCAAGACCGGGGAAAGAACCATTCTGGTGCTTGCCGACGGACTGGGCAGCGGCATCAAAGCCAGCGTGCTTTCCACCCTCACGACCACCATGGCTGCCTCTTTCATCAGCGCCCGCATGGATATCAAACGCGCGGCGGAAGTGATCCTGGAAACCCTACCGGTTTGTTCCTACCGCAAGATCGGCTACAGCACCTTTACCATCGTGGATGCCCTACAGGACGGCAAGATCAGAATCATTGAACACGACAACCCACCCTATGTCCTGTTGCGCCACGGAGAGATTATCCACCCGGACAAGCAGGCCATAGAACTCAATATCAATCGCAAGGCTCAGCTCTTTTACAGTGAGTTTCAGTTGGAACCCAAAGACAGGCTGGTCTTCTTCTCAGATGGCGTTCCTCAAGCAGGTATGGGGCGTCCCGGCTTGCTCTTGGGATGGAAACAGGAGGGAGTTGAGAAACATATTGTCCAGCTTCTGCAAAATCAGCCAAGCCTTTCCGCGGGCGAGATCAGCAAAAAACTGGCGCGGAAAGCCAGGGAATTTGATGGCGGCAGAGCAGCGGATGATATTACCTGCGCAGCCCTCTACCTCAGAAAACCCCGCCGCACGCTGCTGGTCACGGGGCCTCCCTATAAGATGGAGAACGACAAGGTGATGGCGGACATCGTCAAATCTTTCCAGGGCGCCAAAGTGATCTGCGGAGGCACCACTTCCGAGATCCTTTCCCGCGAACTGGGGATTCCCGTGCTGGTCAACCTGAAAGAAATGCGCAACAGCAAGGAGCTTCCCCCCAGCGCGGATATGCAAGGAATAGACCTGGTCACGGAAGGAACCATCACCATCAGCCGGGCCCTGCAACTACTGGAACAAAACACCAATCTGGACACCTTGCCGGATAACCCGGTGAAACGGCTGATGAGCATTCTGACCAACAGTGATATCATAGACTTTGTGGTGGGCACCAAGATCAACGAAGCCCACCAGGATCCCGCCCTGCCCAAGAATCTGGAAATCCGCCGCAACCTGATCCGGCGACTCAGCCAGGTGATGGAAGAAAAGTATTACAAACAAACCAACATCACTTTCGTCTGATACTGGAAATGATTTAGCTTCCTGATTTGCCTGAGGGTGGCACTATGCAGATGGAAAAGGCTCTTTGAGCTCCATGCTGGCCGGTCGTTTGGAGTTCAAGCCGGCAATGAAAGCTGTATAGATTCCCCCCAATCACAAAGCCGGCTCGGACTTCAAACGACTTTGAAAAGACTGGATCCCGGGTCAAGCAAGCTTGCCCGGGATGACGCAGTTTTTAGTCTGTCGTGGTCTGTTTCAGGGCTGTGTAGTTATTTGAAGCCTTAAAAGACTGGATCCCGGGTCAAGCAAGCTTGCCCGGGATGACACAGATAGAGTCTGTTGGGGCTTGTTCTGGGCGCGTCCACCATCAACACGTCACCACCACACAACGGGTTCCTTTCCCCCATTCCACCTTTTACTATCAAGAATCTGCGCTTTTTATCCGCGCCAATCTGCGTGAAACCTTTTCATCTTTTCACAAAAACATCACAACCACCTCCATAATCCCTCATGCCGCCATCATTCGCTGCCACAAGCGGTTAAGCCATCATCCTTAGGTCATCCTTATAAATTATAAGGTTGACCCCAGGAAGACCCACGCCGGAGAGGATGATGCAAATGAGGCCCATCCCTCTATAATATATAGGTGCTACGATAGGTGGAAAGGTAGATTATAGAACGCGGATAACAGGATCGACAGGATCAGCAGGATATAGATTGGAAAATACAATTGATAAAGGTGTGACAAGATGTCGTTGAAACAATCACACCAAACCCCAAAGCTGTGTCATCACGGGCAGACGGGGCCCCTTTGGGGTGGCTGACCCGGGATCCAGTCTTTTGAAAATGGCCTGGAAAGGTGGAACAAGGCGGTTCTGCGACCGCCTGTACAAAGTAGCGGCGCTTGCCATAGCGCCGTTTGGGACAACCACCCAACCCAGAAACAAAGCACACCAGACCCCAAAGCTGTGTCATCCCGGGCAGACGGGGCCCCTCCGGGGTGGCTGACCCGGGATCCAGTGCC
>DFUX01000063.1:20848-32524 GCA_002379855.1 Cloacimonetes bacterium UBA4175
GACTTCGGCAGCCCTTATATATTCAAAAACCCCGCCTGAGCGGGGTTTTTCTATCGGATTAAATGATTTTTTAGCTGGTCTCCCAACCCTCATCGAGCGGGATGTTGAGTTCCTCCGTGCCCGGCACCACAAAGCGTCCGTCGCGGATAATGTCCTGTCGGCTGCCATCCGGCCTGATGGCTGTGATGGACGCCAACATCTCGTAGGGCAGGGTGATGTCCATGTGCTTCTGGGTGTAGGCGTTCAAGGGGTCTTCCTTGCGGGTGGCTGATTTCTCGTTTTCCACGGCGATCATCTCCTTGCCGTTCACAAAGCTGGGATGCGGGGCGTCCTCCTCGTGGCTGAAGCAGGTGTCGCCGATGGCGAAGTGGGGCCCCATCTTCTCGATGATCAGGATCGGTAGCAGGGAAAGGATGTCATATTTGCGCGCGATCTGGTAGGCAAGGGTGTTGGTGCCGATGGCGAATTCGCCGATTGGCAGGGTATCATGGGGCAGGAGCAGGTTTTGGTGGATATACTTTTTGCCTTCGGCGGGATCGGGGAAGTTGGTGCAGGAGTAGTCCTTGACCCAGCCGTCCTCGAAGACAATGCGCAGGTTGTAGTAGCGCAGGCTGTTCAGATAGATGTCCTCCACATGCAGGACGCCGGTGCTTCCTTTCAGCACGGGCGAGGTGAAGACCTCCCCCACGGGGATGTTCACATCCGCCACGCAGTTTTCAAAGTTGGTCTGCCTGGCGGGATCGGTGATGGTGTGCATGCGCACCATGATGTCGGTGTCGTTGCCGGGCCTGCCCTTCACATGCACATACTCGGCGGTGTCCAGCAGGTCGATGATGTGCTGCTGGATGCGGGCATAGCGCTGGCTGTCCAGCAGGTTGATGCGCAGGGTGTCCGCGAAGATCTGGGGGAAGAGTTCGCCGATCTCGGGTGAGGGGAAGGCAATGATGGTGAAGCTGGCTTCATCGCGGCGGTAATATTTGAAGTAGAGCTGGGCGTTTTTGCCGGAGAGTTCGCGCCAGAGGCCTTGCTGTTCGGGGCTGAACTGCAGCGCGGTGTCTTTTGATTCAGGGCTGAATGGGGTTTCACCGAAAAGCTCCACATACACCGGGCCCGCCTGCAGGGATATCAGGTCTTTGAACTCTTCCAAAATCTCCTCCGCCAGGCTGACGCTTGTGTCCACAAACTCGCGATCCAGCAGCAGGGCGGTGTCGAAACGGTGGTCATAACCAAACTGGCGGTTGATGCCGTTGCTGTGGGGCAGACCCATCAGAGGCGTGATGCCGATCTTTTCCAGTTCCGCTATCAGCAGGCGTCCCAGGCGCTCCATCCCGCAGGGGATGATCAGGTTGGCATAGCGCTTGATGCGGTAGTCCTTCTGGGCGCGGGTGAAGCCATCCACCCAGCTCTGCACGATGAAGGCTGCCAGAGATGCCAGTTCATCGGCGGGATATTGGGCCAGAAAGCGCGCCATGGCAAAATCGTGGGGGGAGAGATACACGCCGTAACGGTAGAGATAGCGCAGGTCGCCCAGGTCGGCTTCGCGCACCACGCGCAGATAGTAGTCCGCTTCGGGGCTGAGCCGGATAAGGTTTTGCAGGCAGGATTTGAGGCGCAGGTTTTCCATGTGCAGGCTGCGGTAGAGGGCTTTCCAGGCGGCGGAATCGAGGTTCTTCGCCGCGGCCAGGTCGTAGAGGCCAAAAAAGAGGCGCAGCAGCTCGTCCATCCGGAGGTAATTGCCATTGATATAGTGCTGCCGCAGGGCGCGGAACTCGGTGTAGATGGCGGCGCAGAGCTGTCCCAACTCCTCGCCGTAGAGCTTCACCGCGTAATCCGGATTGCCAAAACAGCTTGCGTAGCCGGACTCGGGATCCAGCGGGGCGTAGTATTTCGCGTTGAGCCTGGCCAGCTCTTCCAGGCTGATCTTTTCCAGAGCGGGGTCGCTTTGCAGCAAGTCTCCAAACTCCGCTCCCTGCAAGGCTGTGTCCCGCAGTTCGCCAAAGAAATCCGCCATAGGCATCCCGGCGGGAACCTGCAGCTCCCTCAGACGCTTCAAGCCCTTGTCATAAGCGGGTTTGAAAGCTTGTAATTGTTCGATGGTGCGGCTGTAATCGATGCTCATAATTCCTTCCTCATGCTGAACCGGGAAGCGTCCCCGGCGTATTTGCGCTGCCTCTGGCAGTTAGGTTTATCATTATGATGGGGGCATAAATGTCAAGGGATTTTCAGGCTCGCGATTCGCGCCGGATATACAGTCACACCGATAATAGCAGTCCCCTATTCCCGCAGACTGTCAGATTCACATGCCACCCAGAAATACCTTGCCGCCAATGCGGGTAAGAAAAAACTGCCGCCCCACCCTGAGGGAGGAGCGGCCAGAAGCTTTAGTTGACCGCCACCCGCACGGCGTTGATATTGACCCAAAGGCCTCCGCCGACCATCACCTGTCCCTGGGCTTTGCGGCTGATGTCGGTGATTTTGGTTTTGAACCAATAGCTGCCGTTCTTTTCTCCCGCATTGAGCGGGGCGCGGTGATAACCGCTGGAATCGGTGCGGTCCAGGATGTAAACCTCTTTTCCCACCGTGAGGTCGGCGGAGTTCGCGATCCTGGTCTTGCAATAGTATTGGGTGAGAACGCTCTGGTTGTCCATGGCGCGCAGGAAACGAGCCTGGTTGTTGGTCTGCGCCGTGGCAACGGCTTTCATCTTGCCCACCGAGGCATACACGTAGGGATTCTCTCCCAGAGGGGTTTCCATGATGAAATAGTCGTCCAGCACCACAAAATGGGCGTCGCTACCGGACTGGTTGACCTGCGAGCTGGAAGGAGTCTGGGCCACGGGCACCGCGGGCATGATCGCGCCCAGGGCGCGGTTTACCCCGCAGCCAGCCAAAAAGGCCAGGGCGAGGAGAGCGGCCAACAGCGCCGCAAGCTGCATATATCTTTTCTTAGGCATGGGTTACCTCCACAAGGTTTCCTTTTTTAAGTTAATACTCCCGGGGCGCGCACAACCTGCAGCAAATTCAGGGGTCGATTGGTTCAGCCCAATCCCAGCCTTTGCTGCTGATATTTCTTGCTTTGGATGTCCTGCCACCAGTCGCGGTGCTCCAGATACCAGGCAACCGTCTTGCGGATGCCGGTGGCAAAGGTCTCGCGCGGGCTCCAGCCCAGTTCATTCTGAATCTTGGAGGCGTCGATGGCATAACGCAGATCGTGCCCGGGGCGGTCTTGCACGTAGGTGATCAGCTCTTTGTAGGAACCCAGCCTGTCCGAGGGAGTCATTTCATCCAGCAGCGAGCAGATCGTGTTCACGATCTCGATGTTGGTCATCTCGTTGTTGCCGCCCACGTTATAGGTTTCGCCGAGCCTGCCTTTGCGGATTATGGTGTTGATGGCGTCGCAATGGTCTCTCACATAGAGCCAGTCGCGCACGTTGAGCCCCTTTCCGTAAACCGGCAGCGGCTTGTGTTCCAGGCAATTGAGGATCATGAGCGGGATCAGCTTTTCCGGAAACTGATAGCCGCCATAGTTGTTGGAACAGTTGGAGATCAGCACCGGCAGACCAAAGGTGCGGTGCCAGGCCCTGACCATATGGTCGGAAGAGGCTTTGGAAGCGGAGTAGGGGGAGGAGGGATCGTAAGGGGTTTCCTCGGTGAATTTGCCCTCATCGCCCAGGGAACCGAACACCTCATCCGTGGACACGTGGTGGAAGCGGAACTTCGCCTGCTCGGCGGGCTCCAGTTTTTTATAGTGCCTCAGAGCCACATCCAGCATCACTGCCGTGCCCAGCACGTTGGTATTCACAAACTCCATGGGGCCGTCAATCGAGCGATCCACATGCGATTCCGCGGCAAAGTTGACTACGGTGTCCGGACGGAAGCTGGAGAAGATTTCCGCAATGGTGTCCGAATCGCAGATATCCGCGTGTTTGAAGAAATAGCGCCCGGAAAACTTGTCCACGATGTCTTTCAGGCTGTCGGTATTGCCGGCGTAGGTAAGCTTGTCCACATTATAGACCATGCCATCGAAGCCGGGGTCTTCAAACAGGTGGTGGATGTAGTTCGCGCCGATGAAGCCGGCTCCTCCTGTTACCAGTATTCGTTTCATTTTTTTACCTCCTGAGTTGGTTGACCAGGTCTTTGAAGCGCACAAGCTCTTCCTGGCTGGAATATTCGAGGGTGATCCGGCCTCTGCCGCCGCGTTCGCGGACCTTGACCCGCAAACCGAGCAGGCTGCGCAGATCACGTTCAAAGTTCTTTATAAAAGCGGAGTTATCCGTGGTTCTTTCCGGTTTGGCGTGGCTTTCGCCGAAGGTTTTGGCCTTTTCTTCAGCCTGCCTCACCGTGAGCCGGTATTGGATGATGAACTGGGCAAAAAGCGGCTGAAACTCCTGCTCCACGCTCAAGATGGCGCGGGCATGCCCGGGGCTCAGCAGGCCTGCCTCGACCTGTTCTTGCACTTCCGGCGGAAGCTTGAGCAGGCGGATGCTGTTGCTGATGGTGGCGCGGTCTTTGGCCACGATCTCCGCTATCTGCTGATGGGTGAGGGAAAAGTCTTCCGCCAGAGCCTGATAGGCCTTGGCTTCCTCGATCGGGGAGAGGTCTTCGCGCTGCACGTTTTCCACGATGGCAAGCTGCAACTGCTCCTTCTCGCTCACGCTGCGGATCACCACCGGCACGGCTTCCAAACCTGCCAGCCGGGCTGCCTGCAGGCGGCGTTCCCCCGCGATCAGCTCGTAATCCGAGCCTTCGGTCTTGGTGACGATCAGCGGCTGGATGATGCCATTGGCTTTGATGGATTCAGCCAGTTCCAGGAGCTTGGCTTCGTCGAAGCTCTTGCGGGGCTGCCAGCGGTTGGCTTTGATCCTGCCGATGGGCAGGGTGCTGATGCTGGAACGGGGATCGCTGCGCTCTTCCGTATCCGGGATCAGAGCGCTGAGGCCGCGGCCAAGATGTTCGTTTATCATGTTTTATGTCCTCTCGATCACTTCGGTGGCCAGATTCAGGTAGCTCATGGCACCGGGCGAGCGAATGTCGTAAAGAAAGATAGGCTTGCCAAAGCTGGGGGCTTCGGTGAGCTTGATATTGCGGGGGATGATGGTGCGGAAAACCTTTTCCTTGAAATAGCGCCGCACCTCCTTGGCCACCTGCATGGAGAGGTTGACCCGGCGGTCAAACATGGTGAGCAGCACCCCCAGGATGTTCAGGTTGGGATTGAGGTTCTTCTGGATCAGGCGGATGGTGGAAAGCAACTGGCTCACCCCCTCCAAGGCGTAGTATTCGCATTGGATCGGCACCACGAGGTCAGTGGCGGCGGTGAGGGCGTTCACGGTGAGCAAGCCCAGGGAAGGGGGGCAATCCACCAGGATGTAGTCGAAATCGTCCAGGACCGGTTGCAGAGCCTCACGCAGCTTGTGCTCGCGGGCAAACTCGTGCACCAGTTCGATCTCCGCTCCGGTGAGGTCGATATTGCCCGGCACGCACCACAGGTTTTGGGTGCTGGTGGCCTGGATTACCTCCCGTAGAGGGGTTTTGCCGATCAGGGCGTCGTAGATCTGCAGATCAAGCTTTTCTTTATCCAGCCCCACTCCGCTGGTGGCGTTGCCCTGGGGATCAAAGTCGATCAGCAGGGTCTTCTTTTCCAGCACAGCCAAAGCGGCTGCCAGGTTGACCGCGGAAGTGGTCTTGCCCACTCCGCCTTTCTGGTTCACGATCGTAATTACTCTTGCCATATATTCTTATAACTTCCTGTCACTTATTCAGCGCGGCCCGGTCCAGCGTGTAGATCACCCGCCGGCCATAATCCAGTTCCATCCGGCAGAGTTCCCGCGGACGGTAGGGATTGAGATCGGAGCTATCCTGCGCTTTGTAAAAGAGCACCTGCCCCGCGGGCCGCAAGAGCAGGCGCAAGGGCTTCAGATAGCGCTCCTCGAGGCGTAATGCCCGGCAGAGGATGATGTCGTAACTCTGGCCACGGGCGGGCAGGTCCTCGAGCCGGCTCCAAACCGCGGAGCAGTAATCAAGTTCTAACCTGCCAAGCATTTCCTTCATGGCAACGGTCTTTTTGCGCACCGAGTCCAGCAAGGTCATGCGACAGGAAGGAACCGCCAGCTTAACCGGTATGCCGGGCAGGCCTCGCCGGAACCGAAATCAAGCACCTCTTTCCCATTGAAGTCAAAGCTTTTCAAGGGCAGCAGGCTGTCAAGAAAATGCTTGCTCCACAGGTCTTCCGCAGCAGTGCCGCGGGAAAAGAGGTTCACCCGCGCGTTAAGCTCCAACAGCAGAGAGTGATACAACTCAAAACGGGAGAGCAGCCCGGCGGGGTCGGAAAGCCCCAGATCCACCAGAAAAGCGGAAAAGAGTTCCCGCTGCGGGCTCATGGACTGGCCTCCGGAGGCAGGTTGCGCAGCAGCGCCTGCACCAGGAAAGAGCTATCCCCCTGCATAGTGAGCAGCAGGGGACGGGCGGAGGGATGCTTGTTCAGCATCAGCGAGCGCGCCACGATGTAGCGGTAGCGTTCGGAAGGATGGGTGGTGTATTGGCTCAGCAACTCCACCGCGCGGGCGGATTTGATCCCGGAAAGCGCCGACAGGCACGCGGTTACATATTTGCCTTGTGCAAGCAGTTCCTGCACCTCATCCACCAGCAGGCTGTCGCCCACTCCGGCGATGAGGGAAAGGGAGTTTTTGGCAGCCAGGCTGTCAGCCTCGGAAAGTTTGGGATAAAGCTGCCGCACAAAGCTTTGGCTCTTGGCCGCCAGGGCCTCCAGGGCGCGATATTCCAGCCCCGAACGGCTGTTAAGTTTGTTTTCCAAAATGTAGGGGATGGCCTCTTCAGCCCTTTGGATGAGTATCTCGCGGGCTTTTCTCACCCGCTGGACTGCGGAACCAACTTCCCATTCCGCGGCTGCCGCGAAAATATCAGCAATGGCGTCTGTGCTGTCCGGCAGGGGAGCGGCCTCGGCAAGTTCTTCCACCGCCGTTTTTTCCACCAGATTGAGGTTCAGATCCCTGCCAATGCCGTAAGTTCCTTTCTGCCAGGTCTTGTCATTGGCCATGAGGCTGTCCGGATAGCTGTTCTTGCCTCCCGCATCCAAGAATAGCCCGATGCCGCCTGTCCCCCGAGCCAGGGTCGCGTTGCCATAGTTTTGCCCTTCATTGCGTTCATAGCGGTCATCGCCGGAACTGTCCACAAAGAGCGCCACGGAATTGGAAAGCGCCAGCCCATTGCCCCCGTGGATGGAATAGGCGTCGTTTCCGCCCTGGTCAACCAGCATACCCAGGCCCCAGTCGTGCCCGGCGCCCTGTCCCGGCCCGTTGCGGCTGTAATAGGCATCGTCTCCTCCGCCGTCCACCAGATAGCCACAGGCGAGATGGATGCCGGAACCCTGAGGATAGTAAACCGCGTTGTACACGTCGTTGCCGCCCTCATCCAGCAAGGCTCCCACGGAATACCAGTAGCCTGAGCCCTGGGCATAAACCCCACCCAGATAGCGGTCGTTGCCCGCCTTGTCGTAAAGCAGGCCCAGTCCGCCTGCCAGATCAGGCCGCAAGCCCATCCCCATGCCCTGTCCCAAAGTGATGTAATCCAGCGGCATCAGAGGTTCGTGAAAGTATTTGCCGCCAAGCAGGTAGCTGTCCGCTCCATCCTGATCCAGCAGAGCGCCCACTCCCCGGGTGCTGCCGATTCCCTGGGCGGATACCGGAGCGCCGTAGCTGTCGTTGCCCGCTTCATCCAAAAGCAGGGCCAGGCCAAACATCGCCGCTCCCTGTGAAAAAAGCCCGCTGCGGTAGATATCGTTCCCGGAGCTGTCCCTGTGGATGTTGATTCCCGCAAAAGCCGCGAAGGCGTAATCATCGGTCAGATACAGGTCATCGCCGGCGCCATCGAAGGAATAACCCAGGCCAAAGGCGCTGCGAAAGATCCCCGCCGGCTGTTGGCTCCGGTAGCTGTCATTGCCGTCAAAATCTGCCAGAATATAGAAGTTGTGCGCGTGGGAGGTGTTGAGACCGATCTCATAAACATCGTTGCCCGCGGGTTCCAGCAAAAGGCAGATTGGCGCGGAACCCAGTTCGGAGCTTCGATAATGGTCGTCACCCCGGCTGCCGATCACCATAAGGCCAAACTCGGTCTTTTTGATCAGAGGTTTGCGCCGGGGAAAATCCAGCCTGGCCGATTCCCGGGTCAAAACATCCGAGAGGGCGAGAAAACGCAGCCCGGTACGTTGCAGACTGTCCAGGTCGAGCCTTTCCAGCAGCCCGTAAATCTCCTCCGAATCCAGATCGCTCTGCAGCGGGAGCTTGTGCTGCTTGTAGTAAGCCTTATATTTTTCAATGTCTTCCTTTTCGATGAACTGCCAGAGCCAGAAGGACAGCAGTTTGTCCGCTTCCCGGGGGCTGACACTTTCCAGCAGCGGAGAGAGGTCTTTTTTCAGTTCGCGCAGATGCCCGGTGAGCCAGCCAAAGATATCCCGCGTCCGGCGCACCTGGCGTGAGAAAGAGCTTATGTATCTTTCGCTTGCCGCGTTATAGATGTTCGCATAATTATCCGTATCCAGATTGAAAGCGATGCCGCCGAGGGTGTTCAGCAAACCCGGAATACCACTTTCATCCTCCAGGGCGCAGCTTTCGCGCAGGGAAGCCAGATCGTCCAGTGCCCGCCAGGGATCCTGCAGTTGGCGCAACTGCCAATCCATCTTGAACCTGGCAGCCAAATCCCAATCCTTTTCAAAAGTCAGCGACTCCCGCCGCAATCCGGCCGTGCCGAGCATCTCCTCGATCTGCCCCAGCTCCTGTGGAGACAGCAAGGCCCGGGGTGCGGCAGGCAACACCCCCCACAACAGGATAAACAGGCACAGGCTCAGTTTTACTCGCATATAAAAAAGGCTCCTTAATCCGACAAAGAATCAGAAACCGATCTTTGTGTCAATGATTATCGGTGCTTCAGGTTATGAGCGTCGGTTGGCTTGCGTCGCCCAAAACTTCAAACCCCCATGCCCAACCAGGAACTCACTTCTCCACAGACCACAATTCATTGTCCCCGAGGAAGCTTCACCTTGCCCAAGTGATAACAACTACAGCGTTTTCAGTGTCACTTTGCATTTAAAATCTTGACACAGACCTTGAGGTTTTTTTGCAGTATCTTATCCTCAAAGAGGTATAATGTTTAAGGTAATCAGATGAAGAAAGAGCAGTTCGAGGCTTTCCTCAAGGCGAACGAGAAGCGGATTTACCATTATCTGCTGACCCTGGTGGCCAACGACAACGATGCCAACGACATCGTGCAGATGGTGTTCATTTCTTTTTATGAACACATCGACCGCGTGGAGGAAGCAACCGCGGTGGCCTACCTCTATCGTATCGCCTACAATAAGAGCATGACCTTCCTCAAGCAGAAAAACCGCTACGTGAGCCTCGACCCCCATTCTTTCAGCCGTCTGCCAGACCGCAGCGCCCCGGAACCGGAGCCAGATCATTCCGCGCTGCATCAAGCACTGCGTGAACTGCCCCCCAAGCTCGCCAGCGTGATCCACCTGCAATACTATGAAAAGCTGAGCTACAAAGAGATAGCGAAAAAGCTGGGCATCACCGTGAAGGCGGTGGAATCGCTGCTGGTGCGCGCCAAAAAGCAACTGCGCAAAAAATTGCTGAGGGAAATGCAGGGTAAGGGAGTATAACTTTATGAACAAGACTGAACACACAGCCCCCGTGGCTGGCCAAGAGAGGAAAAGATGAGATGCAGAGCTGCCAAACGCCAGATCGAACTCAAGCTCGACCGTGAGCTGGAGCCCGGCCGTATCCGCAAGCTGGATCAGCATCTTTCCTCCTGTCCCGCCTGCCGCGCTTATCTGGATGAAGGCCTCAAGCTGCAGAAACTGCTGCAAGCCCAACCCCGCGCCGAATTTCCCGCCTGGCTGCACCATCAGATCATGGAAAAAACCGCCCGGCACGACAGGCAGCGCAAGCAATACAAAATCCGCTGGCGCTTGCAGACCATCCCCGCCCTGCTGGTGCTAATTCTGATGTTCACCGTGGGCGGATTGTTGGGCAAGGCGGCCTTCTCTTCCTTCGTGCCCTTCCCGGAAACCCCTTCCGCAACCCCCAGCCAGGAGCTGGCAAGCTTTGGCGAAGTTTCCCTGCTGGATGACCCCAACCTTGCCGGAGGCGTCCATGAGTAAACGCCTGCTTAGCATTTTTTTGCTGGTTTCGCTGGCTCTCAACGCCGGAATTGTAGGAGGACTGGTGGTGATGGGGCTTTTCCGCAAACAACACGATCTGCACCACTATCAAAACTTTCCGGAAGGACCCGGGAGTCGTGAGGAAGCCCGTTTCAACCCGCGGGACTTCGAGAACGAAAACACCAAAGCCCTGCGCGATTCGTTCCGAGTTTCCAAAAGGGAACTGATGCGTGAACTGGCCAAGGGAAAGATCAACGAAACCAGGATCCAGGGCATCATCGAACGCTCGATAACGCTGCAAAGCCGCCTGGAACGAACCTTGGGCGAATCCACCCTGCGCCTGCGCAAATCCATGACCCCCCAGGAAGCCCGCGACTATTTCGGACGGCGCGCGGAGAGAATGGACCGTTTTATAGACCGAAACCAAAAAGACAATCTCAGGAGAAAACCAAATGAATAAAATAGCCATCGTTGCCGTGCTGGCCCTGGCCCTCACCGGACTGCTGTTTGGCCAGTCCGACACCAAGGCTATGCCCCGCGTCAGGCTGGGTGCCACTTCCCAGGACGATCCCCGCCTCAAAGACCGCCTCAGTGATGATTGCGGTTGCATGGACGGGCATTGTGGTGTGAACCTCAGCGAAGCTCAGCAGAAGAAGCTGGAGCCCCTTCGCGTCGAACATCTGAAAACAATGAACAACCTGCAGGCTGAGATCGAAAACCTGCGCATCGACATGCAGCAAGCCCTGAAAAAGGAAGATTTCGCCAACCTCAAAAAACTCGCCAAGACACTCAACGACAAACAACTGACTCTGGAATACGCCCGCATCGACCACCTGCAACAAGTGTATAAAGAACTCACTCCGGAGCAAAAGGAAAATATGCGCGGCGGCTTTATGAATATGCACCGCCACGGCCAGTTCCAGGGTAAAAACTGGAACAAAGCACCCCTACACCGGCATGGAGAGAATTGCCAGAACTGCGGCCAGCACCAACGCAACGCCGATGGACAAGGCAAGATGCTGCACAGGGGACCAGGCAACGGGGAAGGCCTGCGGATGCGCGCCGGAGACTGCGAAGGCTGCGAAGACTGCAAAGATCGCGACTCCAAACCGCAATCCAAACAAGACCTGAAAGCCACCCCCAAGGCGGAAATAAAGTAACCCTCCCTCACTCCTCAGTAAGATAGATAGCGCCGGTGCCTCCTTTCCGGCGCTATTTTTTGTCCAGACGGACAGATTAAGGGCTGCCGAAGTCTGTTCGGCAGAGGCAACGGAGTTGCCTGTTAGGAAGAGACCTCCGGTCTCTGTGGCAAACGGACTTTGCCACCCCCTCCTCGGGCGGCTATCCCCCAAACTGCGCTATGCAAGCGCCGGTACAGTACAGGCGGTCGCTGAACCGCCCTGGTTTGGGGGCTCCTTTTCACCATTTCACCTTTCCACCTTCCAAATATCCCGATGATCCTGCTGATACTGTGATCCGCGGTCTATTTCTTTTCAACCAAGCCA
>DFUX01000042.1:0-9296 GCA_002379855.1 Cloacimonetes bacterium UBA4175
CCGCGGATAGCTCATTGCCGACATGCTTGTTTTTTTAGCGAGGCGTTGGCGATGGTGGTTATAGCAGCGGGGCAACACCTGTTCCCATCCCGAACACAGAAGTTAAGCCTGCTCGCGCCGATGGTACTGCATGGGCAACTGTGTGGGAGAGTAGGTCGCCGCCATCGCCGACGCCTTGTTTGTTTGCAGCCGTCAAAACAGGGAAGACCGTGGCTCGGTTGCCTACTGTCCCTCATACGTTGATCGCTGACTGACTGCCCACTGACCGCTGAGTAATCGCCAGACAGATAATCAACCGGACATCATCAAGCCAACAGATAACTGCCTGGATATGAGGGCGGTATTCAGGTAGAAGAAGTATTGGAGACGCAGTCTATATCTTTGTTATGAATGTTACAAGAGAGGCTCTGAAGGATCAGTCTGTGCGTTTCAGCGGCAGGAAGTTCAGGAGTAGTTCTTCCGCAAGCTTGTTTCCACTTATATCAGAGGCAGAAATTTGCAACACGTGTGAACGATAGTTCTCCAGTTCTTGTTTGGGCTTGAACTGATATACGCGACCGTCTGCTTTGATAACAGCCAGGTCAATTTCTCTCTTAGTATCCGCAACTATCAGCCTGGTTTTGAGGGAAGCCCGCGGGATGATCTCAGAAAACCGGACTTCCAGCGTGGGAAGAAGATTGTTTACCGTGGTTCCATTGCGGGGATTGGTGGATATAATCTGAGGTGGAGTGCTGTCTTCAATTGTGGAACCGACGAACTCGACCCTGTTGAGTGTTGTGACGTTTTCCTTACGATCCTGAATGCCGGTGATGCTAAGCACATACTTTGTGCTATCCTGCAATTCTGTAAGCAGTGTAAGCTGATCACGATCAAGACTGGAAAGCAAGACTGGCAGTTCCGCATTATTGTCAGCCCGCTGTATCATTAGCGAACCGTACTTGACAACAGGCTCGGAAAAAGTAATAAATACCTCACGGTTTGACTTCGCAATCACGTTTCTGACTGTTGCTTTCGAGCTGTCCGCATAGCTTAGGGACAGATCCAGGCTCGATGTCCTTTGCAGATCAATACTTCCCTGAAAGTAAGGCTCTTGGGAAAAATCATAACGCCCATTGTTGTTTTTGTCGATGTAAGCCCGTAAAATATAGCTGGCTGGGTTCAGCGATTCGATGGCATAGGCTGGGCCCAAGACGGTTTGATGAAAGATCATCAACGAATCTGCCGATAGCAGGTTCACCAGCACGGGCAGGCCATTATCTCTATTATCCTCATAATCAATAAGTCCGGACAGACGCAAGTCATTTAACTTTCCATGGGCAAAGACCAGGGTCTGGTTCTCGGCAAGTGGGTTTCCCCTCAAGTCTTTGAGTCTGGTGCTGAGAGTAATATAGTAATTGGTGTCTTGCTTCAGTTTCTCATCGATTCTGATCCGCATGGTGCTTTTATCGACAGTGATCTTCTTGTTCTGGATGGGAGGATAGATGTAAACAGCCTGGGCGACAGAGGATTTGTCCAGCGATTTTGAGAAATTGATCTCGATCCTGCCATCGCTTAACTGGCCAAATTGTGCCGGATAAGTGGTGAGGACCTTGGGTTTCTCGGTATCTTCCGGACCTCCGGTGGGACTCCTTCTGCTACCGCAGGAAGATGACAGCAGCGTAAGCGCCAACGCCAGAGATAGGCTAAAAACCTTGCAGGTCCAGCTTACTCTGTTCTTTAGGGAACTGGTGCAACCTTGCAATGTATTTTCCGAGAATGTCATATTCCAAGTTTACCTCTGCTCCAAGCGGGAGCTTGGAAAGATTTGTATTGTCGAGAGTATGAGAGATGAGGGCGACACTAAATGAGTTGGCTTCGACAGACGCCAGGGTGAGGCTGACCCCATTGATGGCAATCGAGCCCTGAGGCACCACCAGATGGGCATCCCCGGGATGCAACTCATAGCGCAAATAGAGGGTTGAGCCTTCTGTCCTGGTCTGCAGCAGCCTGGCAGTTGTATCCACATGGCCTTGCAGCCAGTGGCCGTCCAATCTGCCACCCAGTTGCAAAGCCCGCTCCAGGTTTAAAAGTGTGTTTGTGTTCCAATGGGCTGCGGTGGTCTTCTTTACCGTTTCCCGCATGATCTCCACCTTAAAGCTCTCCATTCCGAAGGCAACCACAGTCAGGCAGATGCCGTCGCAGGCTATGCTGTCGCCAGTTTTCAAATCAGTAAATGATTTGGGACGCTTTATCTCCACCTGCTTCACACCTCTAGCTTCATTGGCGCGGATCACTGTGCTTGTGGCTTCGATTATGCCGGTAAACATGCTTAGACCTGATACCGCCTTTTCCAGGCGTTGCTTAATGTGAGAACGCTGGTATATTCCAAATCACCCCCCAAAGGTATTCCTGTGGAGAGTCTGGTCAACTTGCGCTGATTGCCTTGCAGCAAATCTGAAAGATAGTGAATGGTCGCCTCTCCCTCTGCTGAAGGTTTGAGAGCCAGGATTATTTCCTCCGGCTGGCGCTGTTTGATCAGATCAAGCAGTTGCGCTGATCTGATTTGTTCAGGTCCGTAGCCATCCAATGGCGACAACAGATGCCCCAACACAAAATACTTGCCCTGATATTCGTTGATGCCTTCTATGATATGGATGTCCGCGGTGTTTTCCACTATGCAAAGCAGGGAGTCCTGCCTTTGGGGCGACGCGCAGATGGGACAGGGATCACTTTCCGAAAGCATGTTGCAGACCACGCAATTAGTCACTTTTTGCACCGTGTTTTTGATTACGTCGGCCAGTTCAATGGCATAGTTTTTTTCCTGGCTGACTAGGAACCAGGCAAGGCGCTGGGCTGTTTTCCTGCCTATGCCAGGCAAGCGGTTCAGAGTCTGGATCAGGTTTTCCAGATTGGGGGAGATCAGCACTAAAACAACCCGGGAATCTTCATGCCGCCGGTGAGCCTGCCCATGGTCTCCTCATTTGCTTCAGTGACCTTGCTGTGCGCTTCCATCATGGCGGCTATGACCAGATCTTCAAGCATTTCAACATCTTCTGGATCGACCGCTTCGGGGTCTATCTTGATGCTCTTTAGCTCATATTTCCCGTTGATCTCAACGGTTACCATGCCACCGCCAGAGCTGGCGCTGAATATCTTGTTTTCCAGCTCCTGCTGGGACTTCATCATTTCTTCCTGCATTTTTCTGGCCTGTTTCATCAGGTCATTCATATTTTTTCCACCGGGCAACATATCTTCTCCTAAATCGCTTAGCAAATGCTCTGGCAGGCGATGCCGCAAATGCCTTTTTCGTCATTTTGGCTGTAATGCCAATTTAGTCAAGTGATATATCAATTTCCAATCCACTCGCAGTTTTGAATGGTATGGATACTTGGATGCTCAACACTTGTTAAGATGGCTTGTCTGTTGGGTCCTGAGCTTTTCCTTTGTAGTGGCGGGAATCTCCCCATTCATCGTATCCGATGGACTCTCCAATGGACAGGATGCTCTGTTCCAGATTGTCTCTGCTGGAGCGTGCGTTTTCATCCAAACCAGGTTTTCCCTCATAGAGCTGATAGCCATCCCGATAGCTGGTATCGGTGATATTGGGCATGATAATGTTCGCCCCGGCCAATAAACCCAGTTCGCGTCCTGTTGGCATCAAGGCTTGCAGCGCTGTCGTGGAGGCGATGTTTACATCCCTGAGTGCGATGCGGCAGGCCGCGATCATCTTCAGGCCCCCTGTCAGGGCTTGTTCGGGATCGTAGGTGCCGATTAAATAACCCAAAGGGGTGTCGTGATGAGGGATAAAGGGCCCCATCCCCAGCATGTCGATATCTTCATCGTAAAAGAACAGAATATCTCCCGCCAGGTGCTCCGCAGTTTGCCCTGGCAGCCCGATCATTACTCCCGTTCCAGTTTGATATCCCAGTTTTTTCAGGGTGCGAATGCACTCCAAACGACGGGCATAGGAGTGATTGGGTGGATGGAGGGTGGTGTAAAGTTCCGGATCAGAGGTTTCGATGCGCAACAAATAGCGGTGCGCTCCAGCTTCCCGCCACTGGCGGTAAACATCTTCCGTCTGCTCCCCCATAGACAAAGTAATACCCAATTTGCCGCCGCTAATTTCTTTGATTCCCAGGATCAGCTCGGTGATAAAATCTGTCCAGGCCTTGCTTTCCCGTTCTCCCGCCTGCAACACAATGGAGCCATAGCGTTGCTCGTGACACCATTTTGCCTCTGCCAGCACCTCTTCCTTGCAAATCGTATAGCGCCCGACCTTGGTATTGCCGGAACGGATGCCGCAATAGTAGCAATTCTTTGAACAGATATTGCTAAGCTCCACTATGCCCCGGAAATAGACCTTGGTTCCCACATACTGCTTCTTGACCTCATAAGCTTTTTTATACAGGGCTTCGATCTGACTTTTATCCGTCAGGCTTAGCATTTCGATTATCTCTTGTTTGTCCGGACGCATTTACACCTCTTTATTTCTGGAAATCCATTCCCATTTGACCGCTTCACTTGTCAATGGAATTGATCATGGGCAGGCTCTCGACCTTAACGGTCATAAAAGCAAAAAAAGCGGGATGCTTATTCCCACTCGATAGTGGCAGGCGGTTTGGAACTGATATCATAGACCACCCGGTTCACCCCTTTAACTTCATTGATGATGCGGTTTGAGACCTTTTTCAGGAAGGCGAAGGGAAGCTCGGTCCAGTCGGCGGTCATGCCATCCACGCTGTCCACAGCCCTCAAAGCGCAGACGTTTTCATAGGTTCGCTCATCTCCCATCACCCCCACGCTTTGCACGGGCAGGAGCACGGCGAAAGCCTGCCAGGTCTTGTCATACAGGCCCCAGTTGCGCAATTCGTTGATATAGATCTCGTCAATTTTTTGCAGCAGGCTCACTTTTTCCTTATCCACCGCGGAAAGTATCCGTACCGCCAGCCCGGGGCCGGGGAAGGGGTGGCGTTGGATGAGCTCCTGGGGCAAACCCAGTTCCCTGCCAACCTCACGCACTTCGTCCTTAAAGAGTTCCCGGAAAGGTTCGACCAGTTCCAGGTTCATCTTTTCCGGCAAGCCGCCCACGTTGTGATGGCTCTTGATGGTGACTGAGGGGCCGTTTGCGGATACGCTCTCGATCACATCGGGATAAAGCGTTCCCTGCGCCAAAAAACCAACATTGTCATATTTCTCCGCTTCCTGTTCAAAAACCTCGATGAAGGTGGTGCCGATGATCTTGCGCTTGCTTTCCGGATCCTTTACACCCTTGAGCCTGCTGAGGAACAGGTCGGAAGCATCCACGCAGCGCAGCTCAAAACCCGGTATCCGGGAAAACACCTCGCGCACCCGCTCCGCCTCCATGTAGCGCATACAACCGTTGTCCACAAAGATGGGGATGAGCCTGTCGCCAATAGCCCGGTAGAGAAGCAGGGCTGCCACAGAGGAATCCACTCCTCCGCTGAGACCCAGTATCACTTTCTGGTTGCCTGTCTGCTCCCTGATGCGGGAGATGGATTCCGCGATGAATGACTCCGGCGTCCAATCCTGCTCGCAGTTGGCTATTTTCAGGATAAAATTGCTCAGGATGGTCTTGCCGTTGGTGGTGTGCACTACCTCCGGATGGAACTGCAAAGCGAACACAGCCTCGCTTTCATGCTCGATCACCGCGTAAGGGGCTCCCGGAGTGTTTGCCAGGACGCGAAAGCCAGCCGGCAACTGCGACACCGAATCCCCGTGGCTCATCCAAA
This sequence comes from Cloacimonetes bacterium UBA4175, assembly GCA_002379855.1. Taxonomy (GTDB): domain Bacteria; phylum Cloacimonadota; class Cloacimonadia; order Cloacimonadales; family Cloacimonadaceae; genus Syntrophosphaera. The sequence goes on from DFUX01000042.1 coordinate 5,730, forward strand.
CCTGCTCCCTGTCCTGCAATCCTTCCAGCAGCCTGCCCTTTTCACTGATCGTCAAGCCAGTGAAGCCATATTCCCTTGCGTTGAGATGCTCGGTCCTGCCGCCATAGTGATCTATCACCAGTTGCATGCCGTAACAGATGCCCAGGATGGGTACGCCAAGCTCCCAGATGATTTGATTCGGCCGGGGGGCGTTGCTTTGCTTAATGCTGAAGGGGCTGCCGGAAAGTATCACCGCCTGGGGTGAAAGCTTTTTGATCTCAGCCGCGCTCAGATCAAAGGGATGTATCTCGCAATACACATGCAGAGAGCGTATCGCCCGGGCTATCAACTGGGTGTATTGAGAGCCGAAATCCAGAATAAGAACCGTGCCGTGTTTCATCTTCATCTCACAAAGGGATTGTTTTTGCGTTCCATGCCTATCGAGGTGCGGGGGCCATGCCCGGGGCAGACGACCACATCGTCGGGCAGAACAAAGAGCTTGTCCTTGATGGAGCGAAGGAGCTGACTGTGGCTGCCGCCCGGGAAATCGGTGCGTCCGATGCTCAGTTCAAAGAGCGTGTCTCCGCTGATCAGAAACTTGCCTGCCAGGAGGCAGATACCGCCAGGCGTGTGTCCGGGCGTGTGGAGCAGGGTTATGGGATGAGTTCCCAGTCTCAGTTGGGTTTGTTCATCCGCCATAATATCCGCCGCCATTGTTTCCAGGGGCGCGCCCAGATACTCGCTGAAATTCTTTTTATTATCGACAAGCATTCCGGCGTCGGCTGGATGGATCATAACCGGAGCTTGCAGCTTGCTTTTGAAGAACTTGTTGCCGCCGATATGATCCCCGTGGCCGTGGGTGTTGACTATATACAGGACGCGCAGTTTGAGCTCCTCGATCCTGCTTAAAAGCTCTTCAGATGGGGCGGCGGGATCTATCAACAGCGCTTCACCGCTCTCGTCATCCCACAAGAGCCAGGTGTTGGTCTCAAATCCCGGTAATAAGATGTGGTTTTCCACTTTGAGCATCGCTCACTCCTAATCGTACGCAATCATGTCTTGTTTCAACTCGGCTTCTCCAAGTTTCCCAACCAAAATTTCCCGGTCGCAGATGTTGTCAATTCCATACTTTACATAGGCTGGGGATGTGGCCTTGCCGCTATAACTCAGGACAATGGACGCGGCCCTGGCCAGAAGGTCGCCGGAAACGTCATTGCTGGTCAGCAGCCCCAGAGGACCTTTCCAATCCCTCAGCTTCAGATAGATGCCGTGATAAGCTTCCCGCTGCAGGCCTTCATTATCTGCCTGGTTTCTTCCCACGATCAGTTTTATGCCGTCTGCCAGGCGGAAATGCCTACCCCAGCGTAGCAGCCTGATGTTTTCGGGGCTGCCCTCGCCCCTGTCCAGCAGTTCCCTCAAGCGGAGCGTGTAACTCCTGTCCGTAAGCAGGCAGCCGCCTCCCGGGGCGGGATAGGTGATCCCCATTTCCTTTGCCATCGCCATCTGACGGTTCCGGCTGCGCCCGCTGATATCCAACAGCGCTGCTTTATCGACCCATACCTCGCGCACTGGCTTGGTATCCTCAAGCAGTTTTTGGGAAAGCGGCCTGATGATGAGATCGCCGTAACCGCTCAGTTTCTCCACCGCTCGCAGGGCATTGCGATGCTGGGACATCGGCCTCTGCCCGAGCACCTCACCCGAGATCAGAAAGCCCGCTCCCAGTTCTTCCATCAACTTCCCCGCCATGCGAAACATCAGACCGTGGCAGTCGATGCAGGGATTATGGTGCTTTCCAAAGCCGTGGACGGGGTTTTGCATCATTTGCAGATGCTCCGCCGTGATGTCCCTTACGATCAGTTCGATGCCGTTCTCCCGCGCATAATGTATGGCTTTTTCGGGTGGAAGGTAGGGCGCGCTGAAATGCGCCGCGTACACCCGGAAGCCCAGGTTTTGCATCCATTTTACCGCCAGGATGCTGTCCAGACCGCCGGAAAACAGGGCTATGGCGCTGGTGTGCTTCGAGTTGCTGTGTTGTTCCAAAAAGTCAATCCTTGTTCTTTTGCTGCCGTGGTTACATGCAAAAAAAGGCCCACTTCAGCAGCGGGCCTGTATTATTACTTATTCTCTATCCGCTATTTGACGATCTCTTGTTCGATCTTGTCCATGAAGCGGAACTGTGATCCCGGCTTCCTGGGGGCTTGACCATTGCCATCTTCACCATTATTCCAATCATACGAGGTATTCGAATTACCCACGATCAGTACTTTGTATTTGTGCTGAAGCTCGAAAGATATGGCGTTGATGCCAAAGGTGAAATTAGTCACATTTCCAAAGGGTTCCCAGAATGATTTATAAAGAGTGTAATTCCGTCCGCTTCCGGGGATCTGTCTGACAAAAGTGCCACAGTTTTCCCAATTTCCAGCGTAGGCTTCAATCACGTGGAAATTCGGCTCCAGATCGATGTCCCAAGAGGGAGCATAGTTCATATTTTCATTAAATGGCGGCCAGGTTGCCACATTGATCTTCTTGGGCAGGGCGGTTACAGAACCCTCATAAACGACTTGGGGAACGCCGTTGACGATTTTGTTGATCTTGTAGGAAACAGGCTGGTCGGTACTTAATCCAATCTCTCCCCAAGAGTAAATCTTACCTTTGGTGTAAGATGTCACTACGCCAAAATCGATTTCCCTGGCACCGATAGTGAGGCTGTAGTTGGTATCATCCTCGCCTCTGGCGCTCATGCTCACAAATACGTCTGCCAAGCCACTGACATCGTCCTGATATTGTAGATCAAACCACAATACATGTTGATAGTTCCACAGGCTTGATTGAATGTAATACTCTTCAAAATCGGGAGTGGGGGGCGCTGTTGGCTTTTTATCGTCTTTGGAACAGGATATCAAGACAAGGGAAGCCACCAGCAGAATAGCCAAAATGCTGAGAAATCTGAGGTTTTTCATTTTTCTCTCCTTTAATTTTAAATGGTCATTACTTCGATAATGAATTACTCTTCTATTTGATACAGTATAGTCTGAGTGCTTAACTTGTCAAGTTAAATATGCTGCCAATCTAATATAAACCCATTCTGATGCACTTATCACGAGACCACGAAACAAACCAAAACATACTATATTCCAAGTCATCCCGTCCTGCGAGCCTGGATCCAGTCTTTTTATATACGTCCACAAATTACACAAATTAACACGAATTAAAACAGGATAAGGACGAGCATCAAACAAGTGTCATCAAGCTACCTACCATGTCATCACGGGCTTGACCCGTGATCCAGTCTTTTTAAAATATCCACGAATTACACGAATTAGCACGAATTAAAACAGGATAAGGACAAGCGTCCAGCAAAAACACCAAATCCCGGAACCTCATCGCATAACCCAAATCCGCGTCAATCTGCGCCTTTTATCCGCGTTTATCTGCGTGAACCAAGTAACAACGCCACCACGTTAGCTTCGGAACAAGCATCCAGTCCAAAAACAACCGGCATTAGTTCCTTGACAACCGCATAAATAAACTGATACATTCCGCAAACTCCTTCATAGCGCCCTCCTTCGCTGCTACTGGCTTTGATGC
>DFUX01000042.1:9399-38539 GCA_002379855.1 Cloacimonetes bacterium UBA4175
TAAGGTTGACCCCAGGAAGACCAAGGCTGGAGAGGGTGATGCAAATGAGGACCACCCCCTCATAATATATAGGTGCTATGCCTGAAAGGGTCGTGGAAAGATGGAATGGTGGAATGGTGAAACAAGGCGAAAGGAAACCATTCTGCATCACTTGTCCTACTTGTTCAGACCGGCCTCGTCTCTGCGCCCTGATACGCTCATCGCTCACTGATCGCTTATTGAACGCTGACCGATCGCTGGATGGAGAATTGACCGGACGTCGATAGGCTGTTAGAAAGAGATCAAATTAAGAGGGCGGACTGAGGAGCCTCAGCGCAGGACGCACTTGCGCCACAGGGTTCCCTGCCGGGTTTCTGCCTTGAGGAGGTAAACGCCGGGAGCCACTCTCCGGCGCTGTTGGTCGGTGCCATCCCAAAACCATTCCTGGCTTGACTTGGCACGCAAATCCACGCTGCGCAGCAGGCGTCCCTTGATGTCATACACAGAGACCTGGCTGAGGGGACTTTGTCCTGCCTGGAGCTTGAGGGTCACCCCGTTTTTGGCGGGATTGGGTGACGCCACCAATCTCAGGTCCGGGGAAAGCGCCTGCTCATCCACTCCAGTGGCCGCGACGCATACATCCCAGTGGATGGTGTGGCTCCATTCGGGATTGGATACCACGCACTCTACGCTGTGCTCTCCAGTCCCGCTGAAAGCGTTATCAAAGAGAAAATCCTGGCTGCCTTCCTGGACCACTCCATCCACCAGCCAAAGGTAGTTTACCACATGGTTTTGGGAGTAGGCTTCCACCACAAACATCAGGGATTCGCCGGAATTGGCATGCACCGTTTCTGAATCCGGCGGGGTGAGGGTCGCGATGGACAGGTCGAGCATACGCAGGGTGTCGATGGTGACGGGGGTGAGGGGGCGGTCGTTATTGTCAACGGGCACGGAGCCGATGGCGAGCACCACATCCAGGCCCTCAACCACCTTGCCGAATATGGCGTAGTTCCCGTCCAGATGGGGCGCGGGGGCAAGGGTGAAGTAGTATTGTGAACCGGCGGAATTGGGATTGGAGGAGCGCGCCATCGCCAGCATGCCAGCCTGGTCGTGGTGGAACCCCGGATATATCTCCAGGGGGATGGTCCAGCCGGGGCCGCCGTACCCGGTTCCGAGCGGGCAGCCATCCTGGATCACGAAGCCCGCAACCACGCGGTGGAAGATGAGGTTATTGTAAAATCCGCTGTTTGCCAGCTGGATGAAGTTGGAGGAGGTGATGGGGGTCTCCTGATCGTAGATGTGGGCGGTGAATGAACCCATTGACGTGCTCCAACGGGCAAAATGCAAAGCGGGCAGCGCGGCGGCTGACAGAATAAACACAAACACAAGTATCAAACGGAATCTTGCGGGCATGAGGCACCTCTCAAGCTATTTGTGCCTGAATATCGGGTGGGGAGCTTTCTGGCAAGTTTTTTCTTGTTTGGGCCTGCCATCAGGAGGGCGGAAATCAGATCCGGATGCTCTTGATCGTGCCCTGATTGAGCTTGAGGGCGGGCTCCCCGTGGATCATCATGATGATGCCCAGTTCTTTCTTGCAGTTGGGACAGAGGGGCCTGGAGAAAGTTGGTGCACCGCTCAGGCCAACATTGTCTTCACTCAGCCTGCCGATCATGCACTTGATCAGCCTGCCCTTTCCCGCTTTGAAGTAGCGGAAGAGGAGAAAACCGCAGCGGCATTCGATGTCGATGATCTTTCCAGTTCGCATAATGAAAAGCATCTTGCACAAAGCGGGCGTGGGAGTCAAGCGGAAAATCCTTGACTGAAAGCATCTCCGCAATTTACTGCTTCGCCATTATGAGCGGTATAGCTGGAATATTTAACCTGGATGCAGACAAGCGGATCAATACCCGCCGACTGGAAGAGATGACTGAAATGATCAGGCATCGCGGCCCGGATGACGGCGGCTACCTCTGTGTGTCCGAAAACAACGCCCGGCATTTTGCCGCCAAGGATTCCCCGGCGGAGCTGAGCGCTTTTCTGCCTCAACTGGAACATGGACTGCGGGCACAACTTGGTTTGGGATTCCGCAGGCTGGCGACCCTCGACCTGAGTGTGGGCGGCCATCAACCCATGAGCTGCCAGGAACGGGGCTTGCATATAGTTTGCGACGGCGAGATCTATAACTACATCGAACTGCGCGAAGAACTCAGTAGCCAGGGTTACCAATTCCACAGCAACTCCGATACCGAGGTGATCCTCGCGGCTTATGACGCCTGGGGGCAAGACTGCGTGAAGCGTTTCTACGGAGTATGGGCTTTTGCCTTGTGGGATGAGGCGCGGAAGTTGCTGTTCTGCTCCCGGGACCGCTTTGGAGTGAAGCCTTTCTACTATTGTGAGCATGGGGGGCAACTGTATTTCGCCTCTGAAATCAAGCAACTCCTGGCCAGCGGAGTTGACAAAGAACTGAACTGGCAGATGATCTGGCGCTCGATGAAGGTCAATTCGTTCCAGGTGTATGGCTCGGAGACGTTTTGGCGGCAAATCCACGCCCTGCCTGGGGGAACCAATCTAATTGCCAAAGACGGCCAGGTGAGGCTGGAAAGGTATCACAGGCTGGATGCCGGGAACTTTGAAAGCAGCCGCTTGAGTCTGGATGAGGCAGTCCAAAGATACCGGGAGCTGTTTGAGCGGGCAGTCAGGTGGCAACTGCGTTCTGATGCCGAGGTGGGGGCCTGCCTGAGCGGTGGCCTGGATTCATCCGCCATCGTTTGCACCGCTGCAAGAAACGGAGCAAAACCGCTCAAAACCTTTTCTTCCTGGTTTGCTGAACCCGCGGGGCTCGATGAACGCCACTGGATAAGGGAAGTGTCTGAGGCCTGCGGGGCGGTCTCACATTTTGTTTCACCTTCCGCGGAAGAGGCGGCGGGATGGTTCGATGAAGTTATCTGGTTCAACGACCTGCCTGCCGGAGCGGGTTTCGCGGCGCAATACGCGGTTATGAAACTGGCGGGGAAAAGCGGGGTCAAGGTTCTCTTGGACGGGCAGGGCAGCGACGAACTCACCGGGGGCTACCGGCACTCGCAATACAGACATCTGGCAGATCTGGTTGGTAGGAAAGGATTCTGGCCTGAAGCGGCGGCCATCATCAGTAAAGTTGGCTGGAAGGCTAAACCAGCCGTGATGGCCAAGATACTGCTGGCCCGGGTGTTGCCGGAATCTTCACTTTACAAATTGGAAGCCCGCTATCTGCGTTTTGAGCCGTTCGCGGATGAACTTATCCAGCGGGAGAAGCTGCGCTCCGATCCCCTGGAGGAGATCGAGGATATTCCCGGCGGGAAGCTCTCAAACTTCCTCTACAACATGGTCTATACCAGTTCTCTGCCCACCTTGCTGCATTGGGCAGACAGGATGTCGATGGCGTCCTCCGTCGCAAGCAGAGTGCCTTTCCTGGATCATGAACTGGTGGAGTTTGCCTTCAGCCTGCCATCTGAGTATAAGATATGGGAAGGACAGGGAAAACGCGTACACCGGCTGGCAATGCGGGGCATAGTGCCCCAGGCTATCTATGAGAGGAAAGACAAATCTATCTTCGGCTCTCCTTTTCACAGGGTTTGGCTGCGCGGAGCCTTGAAGCCCTGGGTGGAGGATATCATCTATTCATACCGGTTCCGGGAAAGGAAGATCTGGAACCTTCCACGCATCGAGGCGAGATGGAGCCGCTATCTGAAAGGCGACGACCAGCAGGCGGAGATGATCTTCAACATCTGTGCCCTGGAACAGTGGTTCCGCTGCTGGACATAAGAAATATCAAAGTTTTTGAGGTGAATATGAAAAAGCTCCTTATTCTGGCCTGCCTGGCGCTGATGATGTTTGGCACCGCGTCCTGTAAGTTCCTGTTCAAAAAACCCGTGGTGGAAAAGATCCACGATGTAAAGATATTGGCGATCAATCCCGATAAAACCGATCTCGAAGTAGCGATCAGCGTAAAGAACCCAAACTGCTACAAACTGGTTGTGAACACGATGGAGATCAACCTACTGAACAGGGAGAGGGAAAAGATCGGCACTGCCAGGCTGCTCAAAAAAGTGGAGATTCCCAAAAAGAAATCCAACGCGCTCAATTTCCAGATCAGCCTGGACACCCGGCCCGCGGTGCGTATGCTCAACCACTCGGAGCAAAAGCTGTTCATGTATCTGGGCGGCGAAGGCGTGGGCAGGGTGATGGGAGTGAACAAGAGATTTGAGTTTGAAGAGCCCTATGAACTGGACTTCAAGAGCAAGCTGCAGGATGTGATGGCCGGATTCGACGCCAAGGGGCAGGATATCTTTGTCCTCAAACGCAGTTACGTGGAAAAGGTTGGCCTGGCTGAGACCTCGCTCAAGGTCGATTTCATCATCATGAATCCCTATGGATTAAAGTTTACCCTGCAAGGCTTTCCCGCCGCGATCAGGATCGGGGGCAAGGAAGTTGGAAAAGGCAATCTGCTGGAGCCTCTGGCGTTTGACGAGACGGTCTATTCACGCGAGGGTTCGATGGTTTTCAAGGTGAGCAACTGGAAATCGATTGTGGGAGCGGTGAAAGGCGCTTTACAGGGCGAGATTTCCTATGAGGTGGGAGGAGATGTTGACATCAGTGGATATGGTATGAGATTTACCAGACCCTTCGACTATGACGGCACGATCTCCGTGAATCTGAGTGAAATACTGTTGAATTAGGATTGGGGTAGGTGCTTAAATTTTAAGCAAAAACACTTGACGAATTCAGTAGCGGCAAAATCGTTGTTCTATCAAAAAATATAAGTATTCGAAAACCAAGGAGTATTAATGGTCAAACTGAGACTGAGGCGGATGGGAGCGAATGACCAGCCCTTTTACCGCATTGTGGCGCTTGACGCACGTGAAAAGCGTGACGGCAAATACATAGAGTGCATAGGTTGGTACGATCCCAAACCCAACCCTTCCAAGATTAATATTGAAACAGAAAGAGCCATATATTGGCTGGGCGTTGGCGCGCAGCCGAGCGATACAGTTCGTTCCCTGCTGCGTAAAGCGGGGGTTCTGCAGATTTGGCACGAAAGAAAGATAGCAAAGAAAGCACAAACGGAAAATCCGGATACAAAGTAACAAGGGGTTAATCATGAAAGAGCTCATTGAATTCATGGTGAAAGCGTTAGTGGACGATCCCAGTGAAGTGAATATCACAGAGATTACCGGTGACAAGATTACTCTTTATGAACTTCGTGTTTCCAAAAACGATATTGGTAAGGTTATCGGCAAGCGCGGGCGTACAGCCGGCGCCATCCGCACCATCATCAATGCCGTGAGCACCAAGGCGGGAAAGAGAGCGGAATTAGAAATTATTGAATAAATGAATGTGTCCGATCTAATCGGAATAGGCAGATTGGGTGGTCAAGATGCCGACGGCTTTTTTCAGGTTTTGATAAAAGCCAGATATCGGGAGGTCTTTTCCGCTACCAATGATGTCTACCTGATCTTTAACAGCGATAGAGTGTTTTTTGTAACTATATGTGAGAGAAATGTATCTGATCGTAAAATGCGGGTGAGGTTTGCCGAGGAAGGCATCGCTGAAGAGCGAAAACTGCACAGGGAAGTGATCATAGCGATTCCGCCTGATGATCAGGAAGAAGATGACACTCCGGTGGATGTGCTCGGTTTCAGCGTTGTCTTTCAGGACAAAGAGATAGGCGTGGTGGAGGATTACTTCCATAACAACGCCCAATATGTTCTGGTGATCAAATGCGGAGCTCATGAGCTTTTGATACCCTGGGTGGACTACTACGTGAGCGATATCATCCCTGATCCGGGCGTGATAGTGCTGAATAACGTGGAAAGCTTCCTGGAGGATATGGCAAACAGCGATGCGGATTGATGTTCTGACCCTGTTTCCAGAAATGTTTGAAGGATTCAAGCAGACCAGCATGGTCTCCAGGGCGATCGAACGGAAAGCCCTGCGCCTATCGTTTCACGATTTTCGCAAACACAGCCAGAACAAGCACCATCAGGTGGACGATTACGCCTATGGGGGTTTTGCCGGCATGGTGTTGCAAGCGGAACCAGTTTACCGGGCGATACAGGAATTGATCTCCAAATCCTTTGCCCCAGTGGTGTACTTTACTCCCCAAGGCAGGTTGCTGGATCAGTCAATTTTGCAATATTACAGCGAATTGCCCCGGGTGATTCTGCTCTGCGGACACTACAAGGAACTCGATCAGCGGCTGAGGGATATAGCTGTTTGTGACGAAATCTCCCTGGGAGACTACGTTCTTTCCGGCGGAGAGATTCCCGCCATGGCTTTTATCGATGGAGTTGCCCGGCTTCAACCCGGGGTATTGAGCGATATCGATTCAGCCCATCATGATTCCTTTGGGACAAACCAACCCGGACTGGGATTTCCCTGTTACACCAGACCTGAACGGTGGATGGATATTGCCGTTCCTCAAGTGCTGAGGGAGGGAAATCACCGCAAGATCAAGGATTGGGCGAAACAGCAAGCGCAGCGGCTTACCCGCAGCAGACGCCCCGATTTGGACAAACAAAAGGGATGAGTGTCTATATCGGCCTGGTTCACTATCCTGTCCTGAATAAAGCGCAGGAGAGGGTTAGCGCTTCCATTTCCAATCTGGATATACATGATATTGCCAGAGCGGCCAAGACATACGGCGCTAAGTCTTATTATATCATTCATTCAGAGCCGGGTCAAAAAAAGCTGCTGGACACTATCAAGGCATTCTGGGAAAACCCTGAATTGCCCTACAACCCCATGCGGAGCGAAGCGCTCGAGATCATAAAACAGTGTGATACGATCGAAGATACGATAAATGAGATTACAACGCAGGAAGCTATGCGTCCCGTTATAGTCACGACAACAGCGCGGAAGATGCCTGAACAGATACCTTTTGGTTATCTGCGAATTTTACGCCAAAGTAGAAGGCCGGTCCTAATTCTGTTTGGAACCGGTTATGGTTTGTGTGACGAAGTTCATCATCTGGCGGATCATATCCTGGAACCGATTCTGGGAGACGGTGTTTACAACCACCTATCCGTCCGGAGCGCCGTGTCAGTCGTGTTGGACCGCATTTCTTCCGAGTATATATATGGGAGGAACCATGGATATTCTGCACACAGTTGGCAGAGACCAAATCAGAACCGACTTTCCCGAATTTCGCGTAGGCGATACGGTGAAGGTCCATTATAAAATAAAGGAAGGTGCAAAGGAACGCATCCAGGTGTTCCAGGGTATCGTGATCCAAAAACGTGGATCGGGTATCTCCAAATCCTTCACAGTACGGAAAATATCGAATGGAGTGGGAGTTGAGCGTATCTTCCCGCTTAGTTCGCCGAACATCGACAAAATGGAAATTGTCCGTTATGGCCAGGTTCGCAGAGCAAAGCTGTTTTATCTGCGTCAAGCCAAAGGCAAAGCGGGCAGAATCAAAGAACGCAGAAGATTCACTGCATAGTTGCAAGAAACATTCTCACAGAGCCCCTTACTCCACAACCGAGGACGGGGCTCTCATTTTTTGGATAAACGATGGATACTGCAGACCGCAAAGTTGGATATGCCAGCTACGGAAACATACATCTGAAGCTAATCGCAAGAGATGGCAGATTGGTGGAATGCTCTTTCGCAGATCAAATGCCTGATATCCAAACAGCTGATCCCTGCCTCGATCGAGCACGTAAACAGCTGGAAGAGTATCTGGCAGGAAACCGGAAGGTGTTTTCTGTTGATCTTGAGCTGACTGGGACGCCGTTTCAGAAAAAAGTATGGGCGGAGTTGCTGAAGATTCCTTATGGACAGACCGCCTCTTATAAAGACATAGCCCGGCGCATCGGGCATCAGAGGTCATACAGGGCTGTGGGGGGCGCGGTTCACAACAACCCGGTAGCCATCATTGTGCCCTGCCACAGAGTGATAGGTTCCGATGGGTCACTCACCGGTTTTGCCGGTGGGCTTGAGCTTAAGAAAATGCTCCTGGATCTGGAAAGCAGGCAAGCGGGGAAAGCGTGATAATTGGAATTGGGGCGGACATTATCCAGGTTGAAAGAATAGCCCGTCTCCTGGATCAGTATCCCGGTTTTTGCCACAGGGTGTTCACCGCGGCAGAGATCGAGTATTGCAACGGAAAAGGGAACAGAGCCCAGTCCTTCGCGGTCAGATTCGCAGCCAAGGAAGCTGTGATGAAGGCTTTGGGTACGGGATGGGATGGAAGGATCAACTGGACAGATATCGAGATCGGCAAGGATGCTAATGGCAGACCATGCGTTGCAGTCTATAACGCCACCCGGGAGCTGATTGACTCTTTGGATGTGGACAGAATCCACATCTCGCTGTCACACGAAAAGGAATATGCCCTGGCTTACGTTGTTTTGGAAAGGGAGAACTCTTGACATGTATGCTGTAGTCTGTATTGTGCCGCAACTGAGGTGAAAATGAAATGTATCGTGATTTTCGGTATACAAGGCAGCGGTAAGGGAACTCAAGCTGACTTGCTTAGCGAGGAGTTAGGTTACCAGCATATAAATATCGGAAATCTCCTGCGCGAGCAGGTGGCTATGCAGACCGAGCTTGGTCTCATGGTTAAGGAGACCATCGGCAGAGGCGCTTTGGTGAGTGACGAGCTGGTTTTTCAAGTGGTGGAGAGCACCCTGGAACCAGGCTGTCCCGGGATCGTTTTTGATGGTTTCCCGCGCAATCTGCATCAGTCTGAATATCTGGCGCGGCATTACGAGATTCTGGGAGCGTTTTACCTGGATTTGGATGAACAGGAAGCCATCGCCCGCATATCTGCCCGCAGAGAGTGTTCGGAATGTGGTAAAAACTACAATCTCAAAACCAATAAACCTATCCATGAAGATGTTTGCGATTCTTGCGGAGGCAGGCTGAAAATTCGTAAGGATGACAGGCCTGAGGCGATCAAGAAAAGATTAGTTGAATTCTACGAGCATACCCTGATACTTAAGCAGTTCTTTGCCGAGCAGGGATTGCTAACTGTGATTGATGCCGGTGGAGATATTGAAGATATCTCGAAAGAGATTCTGATAAAAGCCAAAACTCTGGTTTGAAGCAAGGAACAGATGGTGAATCTGATCAGGAAAACACTCAGACAAGTTGAAATAGCGGCATATCTGCTTGCTATATGGAGCTTTCTGGTTCTTTTTCTGGAGCCGATTATCGGGTTCTATACAAACTATGCCCGGGTGGAATTCTTTACCGCCCTGGCGAATCTGGTACTCCTCCTGCTTACCATCCTGAACAGGGTATTGCTCGGGGAATCCAAGGAAAGGCATAGAATCCTGTTGTTCGATGTGGCGATGCTGATCTTGGGTTCCATTTTCTTGGTTTCCCAAGCCAAATTTGTCATCTTTTCCCTGCTGATCCGACAGACGTATTTTATCCTTCAGTACATACTTTTCAGGGCATTTGAAGGCAAGCTTTACAGATGGTTGACCGGCAATCCGCCTGTCACATTGATGTTGAGCTTTCTGCTGGTTATTATTTTTGGCACCATACTGCTCATGCTGCCAGTTTCGTCCAAGCTAAACACCGTGACTCCCTTTATGGACGCCCTGTTCACAGCCACCTCGGCCACTTGCGTGACAGGGCTGGTAGTGGTGGACACTGGCACTCATTTCAGTTTCTTTGGTCAAATGGTTCTGTTAATGCTCATCCAGATTGGTGGATTGGGCATCATGACCATATCGACGGTGTTTGCGATCATTCTGGGGCAAAGGATCAATCTTAAACTGGAGAACATCATGTATCAGGTTGTGGGCGGGTCCTATGCCGTGAATGTATTCCAGTTGTTAAAAAGCATTGTCTTGGTTACCCTGGTGATCGAATCTGTGGGTACCCTACTCCTATTTGCCAGGTTTGCCCAGGATTTCCAACCGATGGAAGCGCTGTTTCTTTCTTTGTTCCATGCGGTCTCGGCTTTTTGTAACGCGGGCTTTTCTCCCTTGGGAAACAATTTGGTATCGTATGTGGACAGCCTTGCGGTTAATTTGGTCATAACCGCCTTAATCATAGCAGGCGGTCTGGGTTTTTCCGTAATCATCGATCTGCAACACCATGCGCTGAAGAAGGATAGAGCACGAAAGCTTAATCTGCATACCAAGATCGTTCTTGTCACCACCGCCTTTCTTCTGGTGTTGGGATTTACAGTTTTCTATCTGGCAGAATACAATGGCGCGATGAGGGGATTCAGTATCCATCGCAGGATTCTAAGTTCCTGGTTTCAATCTGTGACCCTCAGAACCGCAGGTTTCAATACCATAGATTTATCCCAGATCGGCAAAGCGTCGGTGTTGATTAGCATAGTCCTGATGTTCATTGGAGCTTCACCCGGATCAACGGGTGGAGGCATTAAAACCACCAGCTTTGCAGTTTTGACGCTGTCTGTGATATCCCTGTTGAAAGGGAAAAGGCACATCAGCGTTTTTAAACGACGGATTCATGAGTATAACTTCAGGGAAGCCACTGGATTGATTATGCTTTCCATTACCATTATTCTGGTGGTGCTGTTTTTTCTGATGCTTGTGGAGCCGCATGCCTTTGACAAGCTCCTGTTCGAAGCTGTTTCAGCTTTTGGAACGGTTGGTTTGACCTTGGGCATCACACCGCAATTGACAGTGATTGGCAAACTGTTGATAACCATCTTGATGTACGTCGGCAGAATTGGCCCGCTGACTATGATTTATGCGTTTTCGACAAGGGCTAAACAAATTAATATAAACTACGCGGAAGAAAAGATTCCTATCGGCTAAGAGGTGATATATGGCACAATACGCGGTAATTGGATTGGGACGATTTGGGATGACCGTCGCCCGGATCTTATCTGAAAATGGCATGGACGTGATTGCCATAGACAAAAACCAGGAATTGGTGAATGAGATAAGCAACAAGGTTACGCAGGCTGTTTGTATGGATTCCACCGAAGAAAACTTGATCCGCAATCTCAGCCTCAGCGAGACCGATGCGGTAATCCTGGGTATCGGCAGCAACATTCAGGAGAGCATCCTGACTGCTGCACTGCTGAAAAAAATAGGCGTTGGCGTTATCTATGCCAAAGTTGAAAACCAGTTGCACGGCAAAATTCTGGAGTTGATAGGGGTACAGCATGTCTTGCTGCCTGAAGAGATGGTGGGAAACCAACTTGCCAAGACGCTGATATCCAAAAACATACTGGATTACGTAAATCTGTCCAGTGGCCATATTGTGGTGGAAATGATCGCCCCGCCGGAGTTTGTGGGTAAAACCCTGCAGGAGCTGTCCCTGCCCATGAAACGGGGAATTAACGTAATTGCCATAAAATACAACTATCTGTCTGTTTCTGAAGATGGTAAGAACGTGATTGAAAAACGTCTCAACGACATACCGGGCGCCAATGATATCGTGAACGAAGGCGATGTTCTGATATTGCTTGGTCACAAAGGTAACATCGACAAGCTTATCTTTGATAGTGCCTCCGGGAAGGAGTAAAATGAAACACTCACTAAAATCCAGATACCGTATCCTGATGATCTGCCTTTTGACATTGTTGTTGCTTGAATCCCTTTTGCTGCTGATCTCGCTCAACCGGGCTCACAGCCTGCCGTTGTTGGTCAAGGACCTGCAAACGATCATCATCGTGTTTGTGTTCATTCTCTTCATCTATATAGTCGTGATTTTTAACTACATCCCCTACAGGATGAAGAAATCATATCAGGATATTGCCGCTATCATTGAAGATATCTCGCACGGAAATTATGCCATTGAAATCAATGAAGAGAAGTTCGCGCACGATCCGGAACAGTTCAAACTGGTTCATTCCATTACCAGGATGCTCAATATAGTGCAACGCTTCGACGCTGCCAAGGCGGAAAAGATCTACGAACACCACCAGAGATTGCAGCAGTTGATCAACCTCCTCCCGCAGTGGGTGATCATCGCAACTGTGAATGGCGATGTGGCTTACTGCAATGATTCAATAAGGCGTAAATACAACAATATCACGGAAATGGTGAATCTGAACGAGCTGATTTTTAAAAACAGCTTCGACGACAAGATCTTTAGTTCCATTAACGAAGCGCTACGCTTTGGTAATAACCTCTATGATGTGAATGTTGCAGATCCGGTCACGGCTGAAGCCGCGTTTATCAACGGCTCCATCATCCGCAATCAGAAAGGACTCTCCACAGGCGGAGTGTTTGTGATCAGTAGTATAAGCAATGCAAAATAAATTAAGGGTTGTTGTCAACCAATCTGTGCCGGACAGGCTGGATAAGTATTTGGTTGGCTTGAGAATACAGGAGCTCTACAGCCGCACCTTCATCGAGAAATTGATTGATGAAGACCGCATCCTGGTTAATAAAATCCCCGTGAAGAAAAGCTATATCCTTTCCGAAGGAGATGAGATCGAGATATCGTTTCCGGATTTGCCGCCTCTTGAAGTGGTGCCTCAAAACATTCCGCTGGATGTTGTGTATGAAGATGATGATCTGGCCGTTTTGAACAAGGAAGCCGGCATGATTGTGCATCCTGGTTTTGGGAATGCCGATCAGACTCTGGTCAACGCCATGATCTACCGTTGGGGAGATGGTCTTTCCAGCGGCAGGGAAAAGAACAGACCCGGCATTGTCCACCGTCTGGATCGGGGCACCTCCGGCCTGATGATCATTGCCAAGAACGACCCCGCTCAAAGCGCGCTGAATGAGATGTTTGCGCGCCGCGAGGTGAAAAAGACATATCTGGCCATTACCAGCGGGATTCCCGAACCAAATGAGGACAGCATCGAAAACAATATTGCCCGCTGTATCAGCAATCCGCGCAAGATGTGTGTTTCCCCTGAAGGCCGGTATTCATTGACCACTTATAAGGTCATTCATTTCTGGCATTTCTTTTCCTTGATAAAAGTCAGTCTGGAAACAGGCAGAATGCATCAGATCAGAGTCCACATGGCCGATAGGAACGTTCCGCTTTTGGGTGACCTGCTCTATAATACCCGGCGCCAGGTTCATGCCCTTGTTCCGCAAAACATGAAGAGGAAGGTCACCGAACTGCTGACCACCCATCTCTTGCGCCAGGCACTCCATTCCTGGAGATTGCAGTTCACGCAACCGCTCAGTGGCAAGCAGTTGGATCTAACGGCCCCTCTTCCCGAAGACCTGCTTTATACCCTGGATTGGTTGGACAGATATTTTGCTATTGACACCGAAATGCTTGATATAAACTCGCTCCTACAAGCTAATAAAGAGTGGTAAAATGACCAGTACAAAAGAAAAATACCAGTTTACCAGTATAGACGATGCCATTAAAATCATCGCCAGTGGCGGCATGCTTATTGTGGTTGATGATGAAAGCAGGGAAAACGAAGGAGACCTGTTGATGGCTGCCGACGCCATCACGCCCGCCTGCGTCAATTTCATGATCTCTCAGGGAAAGGGCCTGGTCTGCGCTCCAATGGAGTCCGATAACCTGAAGAGGTTGAATATCCCCCTCATGACAGAACGAAGCAGCGACAGGCATGGTACCAAGTTTACCATCTCGGTCGATGTGGTCGAGGGAACCACCACCGGTATTTCCGCCACGGAACGAGCCCGCACTCTGAAAGCGTTGGCCGATCCGCGAAGCAGGGCTGAGGACTTTATGCGTCCGGGACATATTTTTCCTCTATTGGCTGAACGTGGCGGAGTTTTAAGGCGGGCCGGTCATACTGAAGCTGCCGTTGACCTGGCGCGCCTGGCTGGCCGTACACCGGTTGGGGCGATTTGCGAGATCATCCGCGCTGATGGTGAGATGGCCAGGCTGAATGACTTGATGGTGTTCGCTGAAAAGTATGACCTCAAAGTTGTTACTATTGCCGATCTGATCAATTACAGACGGCACAGAGAGCTTTTAGTGCAATGCGTTTCCAAGGCCAAGTTGCCCACCAGATATGGGGAGTTTAATATTATGGCTTACGCGAGCACGGTCACTGACGAACATCATTTGGCTCTGGTTATGGGCGATGTAAAAGGTTCGGATTCGATCTTGGTGCGGGTGCATTCTGAGTGTCTGACAGGTGATGCGCTTCATTCGCTTCGCTGTGATTGCGGGGAGCAGCTAAAAAAGTCTTTCGAGCTGATCGCTTCCGAGGGTCGCGGAGTTATCCTCTATATGCGCCAGGAAGGACGGGGTATTGGTTTGGTCAACAAACTGAAGGCTTATCATCTGCAGGATGAAGGAAAAGATACTGTTGAAGCAAACCTTGACCTGGGTTTTCCCGCGGACCTGAGGGATTACGGCATTGGCGCCCAGATCCTGAAAGATTTGGGACTCAAGAAAATCCGTCTGCTTACCAACAACCCCAAGAAGATCGTCGGACTGCAGGGTTATGGCTTGGAAGTGGTGGAACGCAGACCAATAGAAATCAAAGCCGGTGAAAACAACCGGGATTATCTGAAAACCAAAAAAAATAAGATGGGGCATATCCTGAATGATGTCTGATACAAACAGACAGGCTATTAAGCTGGGAGGATGAGATGCTGTTTCTAAAATCGTTAACCTTTATCATTTGGAATATTGCGCTGGGCACGCTACTTGTCTATGCTTTAAAGTGGTTTTTGTTCAATAAAAAGCAGCGTAAGCTCTTTGGCTGGAAGATACCGCTCACGCCGGGTTTTCTGGTGCGCAAGAGAGACTGGCTGTTTACCAAAGCCAGAGATATGTTGCATGACTATCTGAATCAGGCTTCAGACAGAATGTACACAAACGGATACCTGAAGGATTGGGAACAGAAGGTCTGGCAAACAGCTTGGGACAATTTTGCCTTTGTGTCTGACTGGCCTTTGTTGCCCAAAGCATTCAAAGCGAAAATCCGCAACACGATTGCCTCGCTCGCCAAGGATCTGGTTTCCAAAATTTTGCGCAAAGTTGTTCCCCATTTTATTGAACAACTGCGCATCGAGCATAGGATTGATGAATTAGACGAGAAACTGAACATCGAGTTTTTCTATGGCTATTTTAAGAAGTATGTCTATATACCGATGTTGAAAGTTTTCATTGTGATAAACTTCATTATTGGCCTGTTGAACATGATTTTGTTCCTTATTATTGCCTGAGACAGGTTTTCAAGCTGTGACGGCCTGATAAGCAACGTGAAATGAAGACAGGGTCTTCCTTAGGTCAACCTTATAATTTATAAGGATGACCTAAGGATGATCGGCACGAGTTTTTATGTAGGAAATGAGAGCCATGTGGTTTTTTATCTAATCCGCTTAATATATATACAAGATGACTAATATCAGGAGAGAGCAGATGGAAGATCATAACAACAGGATTCCGAGGACACTGCCAGTATTGCACATTAACAATGTGGTGATGTTTCCCTATTTGTTGATGCCATTGGTGGTTTCAGACGATGAATCCAAGCTGGTGATCGATCATGCATTATCCCAGGATAAGACAATGGCCTTTTTCCTGGAAAAAAACAAAACTGAGCCCAATGATATCGGCCTTTACGAGATCGGCACCTCGGTGACCATATTGAGGATGCTGCGCAACCAGGATGGTTCGATCAGCCTGCTTTTACAGGGAACTTCCAGGATACGCATGCAAAAAGTGGTTCAGCGCGAGCCTTTTATTATGGTCGATGTGGAAAGTATTGTGGAATCCAGCGTGGAAGACACAGAGATACATGCTTATCGCACCATTGCAGTGGAACTGATGGAAAAGATCGCTCAGGAAAGCACTGTGCTCAACCCAGAGATGATCGCTGGTTTGAACAGCATTAAACAAGCTGGCAGGGTAGCAGATATCATAGCTGGTAACCTTGAATTGCAAACAGAGGACAGGCAGATTATTCTGGAAGCCATAGATCTGAAAAGGCGTTTCAAACATCTGAACAACTGTCTGGCAGAAATGATTAAACAGATGCGGGTGGAAAACCATATCCGCAGCAATATCCAGTTGGAAATGACTGAAGACCAGCGCCGCTACTATCTGCGGGAGCAGATGGACGCCATCCGCAAAGAACTTGGCGAGAGCGACGAAGTTAGCAAGGAAATCCTCAAGTGGAAAGAACTGATCACCAAGAACAAACTTCCCGACTATGTCGAGGAAGTGGCGCTGGAGGAACTTGAGCGGCTTTCATCCATGCAGCCCGCTGCCAGCGAATACGCCGTGATTCGCAACTATCTGGACTGGATCGTGAACCTCCCCTGGAACAAACACAGTAAGGACAGGCTGGAACTTCCGAGAATCGAGAGAATTCTGACTCAGGACCATTATGGGCTGGAAAAGCCCAAAGAGCGTATTCTGGAGTTCATCGCCGTAAAGAAGCTAAAAGGGCGGATCAAAGGACCGATTCTGTGCTTTGTGGGTCCTCCGGGAACCGGTAAAACATCGATTGGCAAATCGGTGGCCAGAGCGCTTAACCGCAAGTTCATACGCCTGTCGCTGGGCGGAATTCACGACGAAGCCGAGATTCGCGGGCATCGCCGCACCTACATCGGCGCGATGCCGGGAAAGATTATCATGGAAATCAAGCGGCAGGGAACGGCGAATCCCGTCTTTATGCTGGATGAAATCGATAAACTGGGACGTGATTTTCGCGGGGATCCGGCCGCGGCTCTTTTGGAGGTGTTGGATCCCGAGCAGAACAATAGCTTTATCGACAACTACATAAACCTGCCATTCGATCTGTCCGAAGTGATGTTTATCACGACAGCCAATTCGCTGGATACCATACCCCAGGCTTTGCGCGACAGGATGGAGATCATTGAGTTCACAAGTTATTTGGAATACGACAAGATTCAGATCGCCAAGCGCTATCTTGTTCCCCGCGAGAAAGAAGCGAATGGTCTCAAGGATCAGAAGATCACATTCAAAAAATCCGCCCTGGAAGAGTTGATCCGCTATTATGTGCGGGAAGCGGGAGTGCGGAATCTGCAAAGGAGGATCGGCTCTATCTTCCGCAAGATAGCGAAAAAAGTAGCCAGCGGAGAGACGGAGGAGATCTCACTGGGCTCCAAGGAGATTAAAGATTATCTGGGACCGCGGAAATACACTCTGGAACTGGCCAACCGCAAGCCGGAGATTGGCATTGCCACAGGCTTGGCCTGGACCAGCTACGGCGGCGAACTGCTGTTTTGCGAAGCCACGCGGATGCCCGGAAAGGGAGCGATCCAGCTTACGGGTTTACTGGGTGAAGTAATGAAAGAATCGGCAAGAATAGCACTCAGCTATCTGAAAGCAAACTCCGATCGTTATAACATCAATCCGAAAGATTTTGGAAAATACGACATCCATGTTCATTTTCCCGCGGGAGCCGTGCCCAAGGATGGGCCATCTGCCGGCATCACTCTCACGGTGGTCCTTGCCTCCCTCTTTACACAGCGCAAAGTGAGGCACGACATCGCCATGACCGGAGAAATAACACTCACGGGCAGGGTATTGGGTATTGGGGGCCTCAAAGAGAAAATGCTTGCCGCAAAAAGGGCGGGAATACGCAATCTGATCATACCCCGCGAGAATGAAGAAACCCTCAGCGACATATCCGCGGACATATTGGAAGATATGAAGATAACCTTTGTGGATAAGTTCAAGGATGTTTTTTCCCTGGTGTTTCTGCCGGAAGCCGTACCAAAAATGAAGACGGTGAAAACAGCCAGTCCCTCGGGTGACAAGTCCTAACTCCGTAAGATGGAACGATATCCGAACATCATCATTCTTTTGAATCTGCCGCAGCACTACATTCCCAAGGCTGAGTTTGTGCTGCGGACTTTTTGCTATATTCTGCGCCTGAATCCCAAATTCGTCTATGGCAGCGGACATGAAGGCGTGCACCTCTACTATGGACCCTATTCTGCCATCGACTGCCCCATCAAGATACACTATGATGGCTATAGTTCGGAGTTTTTTGAAAGACGCGAACTTTATCCTTTGGAAAAGGTCAACTTCTGTTTATATCATAAGGAGTACATTCCGTTTCTGTTTTCGCTTAACGGCGCTATTTTCTCCTTCAAGCCGGAATCTGTGATGATCCGCAAGGATATTGTGGCCAGCGCTTTCTACTTTCTGACCTGTTGGCATGAATACATACTGGGGCAACGCGGGGAGCGCAGGGGGAGGGTGGATTTTCGCCAATCCCTGCAATACAGATGGGATTTTACCGATGTGCCGGTGGTGGATGTCTATTGCCAGATGCTGCTGTTTGCCATGGGCATCCAACTTCCTCAGTTTATCAGGGAGATCAATTGGAACCAGACAAAACGCTTTTCCATCTCGATATCCCACGATATAGATTACTGGGATTATTGGGCTGCTGGTCAAAAAATGGAGACTTTCAAATACAATCTGCGTACTTTTCACAAAAGACCGCTCAACGCGGCGTACAAGATGATCGGGCACGCCCTGCATAAAAACCTCATTCACAATCCCCAACATTTGATCAGGAACATTTTGCGCCATGAACATAAAAGAGGGGTGAGGTCTACCTGGTTCATCTTTGGAAAAGATGACTATGAGGATGCCCGGCAGAACTACATTGCCGATGCCTCCAGCAGGGAACAATTGCAATCGCTTCTGGCTGATCAGGACGTGGGCTTGCATGGCAGCCCGGAATCGGCTTTCGACGCGCAAATCTTGAAAAAAGAAATGGACTGTTTGGTCAGCCTCGGCTTTCGTATCAGCGGGTATCGGTCGCATTATCTGCATTTTGATTATCAGAAAAGCTTTGCGATCCTGGAAGATTCCGGCATTCTCTACGATTCTACTTTGGGGTATTGGGAAAACATTGGCTTCAGAGCTGGAATTTCCTTTCCCTTTTATCCTTTCAACATTGCCCAAAACAGACCTTTTCGTGTTTTGGAGATACCTCTGATCGTGATGGACACCACCCTGCTATCCGGCAAAGCTATGAATCTCAGCCCCAGATCGGCTGGTTTGGCTCTCAGGCGTTTGATCAACATAGCCGCCAGATACCAGTCCCATTTATCACTGCTCTGGCACAACACTACCTTTGACCCCATCGATTATCCCCTGTGGGGCAAGGTTTATTGGAAGACACTGCGCTACGCGGAAAAAAAGAATGGCTGGATCACATACCTGCAGGATATCTACGAGGAACAGGTTACAGATAGTTATTAGGTAGCTGGAATGAAGATGGGAAAGTTGCTGTCGTTGTTGTGGATAACGCTTTACTGCTTGTTTTTCCTGATCTCCCTTATCGCTTATCTGCCGTTGAGTCTGGTGAAACTGTTGGTTTCAAAAGAGTCGTATGTGCGGCTTTTTTATATCTTGGTCAGTTGGTGGGGCAGGGCTACCGTACGCAGCACTGGATCCCGGGTTTATATCGAAGGTCTGGATTTGATACCGGATAATGGCCGGCTCTGTTTTATAGGCAATCACCAAGGCCTGTTCGATATACCGGCTCTGTTGGGCTATCTGGGGCGCCCGGTTGCGTTCATTGCAAAAAAGGAACTGTTCAGGGTCCCTATTCTATCTCTATGGATGCGGGAGTTCAACTGCGTATTCATCGACAGAAAGAACTCACGCGCCGCCATCAAGTCCTTTGAAGCAAGCGCTAAAATCATCCGTAGCGGCCATCCACTGATCATCTTTCCCGAGGGCACAAGGTCGCAAAAAGATGAAATGGGGGAGTTCCACCAGGGAAGTTTCAAGCTGCCCCTAATGGCGGAGGCCACGATAGTCCCCTTTGTGATCAAGGGAACGTGGAGAATCTATGAAGGGGACAGGCAAATCCGTTCCGCTCCTGTAAAAATCAGAATCCTCCCGGCTATTGAGGTTAGTGATCCCATCTATTCAGACCGGAAGCGCTTATCTGAATATCTTTACAGTTTGATTGAGAGCAACCTGAAAAGCATGTAGGGAATTGCCCACAGTAGTTTGGCAATCATCCAGTCGAGCGCGTCAATATGTCAGGCAAAGAGAACAGATGGCAGAGCCGTTTGTCTTCCCAATCCCGCCCTCATGGCTTGATGATCTACCAACCGCCCATTGATGTCCGGGCGATTCCCGGCCCAGCGATTACTCAGCGTTCAATGAGCGATCAGTGAGCGATGAGCATATGAGGGGCTCTTGAGGGCTGGAATGTAGATCATGGGAAAACACATGGGACCGATGACAAATACGCGCCCAACAGCTTGCTTTTCCCTATCTGGATAGGTTGCCTAACGCTATGGTTTTCAAAGCGTTCCGTTTCCCAGATACTCAATCGCCAGAATCGATATATCGTCTTTGTGCGTGGCTTGATTGGAGAAAGCGTGCACCTCGGTTAAAATAGCGTTGGCGGTAATCTCGGGATGTGTCTGGGACAGACTATTCAGAACTGCTTCCAGGCGCTCGTATCCGAAAAAGTCATTATTGGAACTCATGGCCTCGGTGACGCCATCGGTCAACACGACAATCGTATCTCCGGGTTCCAGTGAAACCTTTTCTGAGCCGATTTTCAGGTTTTTCAAAAATCCCAGGGCTGTGGAGTGGGTTTCGGAGTATTTGCGCAGCTTCCTGGCTGGATTGACGATATAAAGCGGGACATGCCCCGCGTTGGCAAAGGTCATCCTGCCTGTGGTCAGATCTATGATGCCGAGAATGATGGTAACGAAGTTGGATTCGAGGTTGTTTTCGATCAGGAAAGTGTTCACCTTTTTCAGGATCAGCTCGGGTTGGTTCTGGCCTGGCGCGATAGAGCGCAGCAGTGTGGTTACCATGGTCATGGTCATTGCCGCCACGATACCTTTTCCTGCCACATCCGCGATAGCGAAGCAGTATGTGTCTTGATCGAGCAGGAAATAGTCATACAGATCGCCACCAATTTCCCCGGCAGGTTCCAGGATCCCAAAAGATGAGATGCGGTCCGGACTCAGGGGTTGACCCGTGTTTTTGGGAATCAGGTTGCGTTGTATGGCTGAAGCAAAGATAACCTCGTTCAGTATCTTGTTTTTCTCGTCAGTCACCAAACGGATGTTTTCCACATATTTTTGCAACGCATTCTGCATTGCGGTGACAGCTTCGCCCAAAACCTCGGATTCCCGGATGTGGGGCAGTTCAGGAAGGGGAGTTTGGAAATCACCCGAGCCAATTCTGGTAAATGATTCAACAATTGGTTTCAGCGTGTGGTTCAGGCGCAGCGATGAAACATAGATCCCACCACATATAACGGTGAATGCGCCAAGCTCAGAAAAGAAAAGCATCCACAGAAGCTTTTTCAAATCTGCCAACAGTTCTTTTTCCGGAACAACTATAGCCAAGGTCCATTGGTTTGTTTGCAATGGCATATAATAGTACCAGCTTGATGGATGCTTATTCTGTTCGGGAATTTGAAGAAATCCTGTCCTGCCTGAGCACATTTTCCTGCCCAGGTCTCTTAAGGTGGGGTCGCCCAATTCTTCAGCCAGATCAAAAAAAGTATAGTTCATCAAGAGGGAATCGGCAGGGTGAGTCACAATGGTGCCATTATTGGTAAGCAGTATGGCGTAACCGGTTTTATATATCTTTACCTGTTGGGCAACTGTTTGAAAGCTTTCCAAAGGCATATCCAGTCTCAGGATGCCCCGATTTCCAGCCATCTGTAGAGGTAGTGAATAAGACACCAGAATTCTGCCTGTGGCATAAGTGTCATACCAAGGCTCGCTCCAATATTCCCAGTTGGTCAGATCGGGGATCTGATACCAGTCCATAAACTGGTAGTCTGTGCCATCCATCCGTTTGCTGATAGTTTTACCTGCCAAAAGCTGATAAAGAACGGGAGGTTTTCCCACAACTGGATCCTGGGCGATACAGACAGAACGAAGCTGGTTGTTTTCAATAAATTGATTGTCGATAAATGAGAGCAACTCCCTCTCATCCAGGGTACCCAGTGCAAGCAGCTCTTTCAGCATTTTACCCTGGATTTCCAGTTTTCTCATGTCAATTTCGATCTGATGTATTTTATTGTGAGCCAGGAAGCCAAGATCGTTCTGCGCATGTTCCAGCATAACCTTGCCCACGAAGTGGCGAGTTACAAGCAAAGACGCGGCGAACACCAATACCAAAACTGCAAAGGTGACTATGATCAGTTGAGAAGCGAGGCTTCTACTTTTTTTCCTGGGCAAAGGGGTAGAACCTCTCATAATCAATCCGGTTTCTGATCACTTTGTGCTTTTCCATCAGATCGCAGACCTTGTCGTAATCATTCCTGCTGAGGACGCCGATACCTTCGGGATGGTCCAAAACAAGGTCTTTGATCACCTCAAGCATCCAGGCCTGGTGGTTGCGATTGGCGGGAAGGTGGTACTGGCGCATGATCCGGAGTGTTTCATCCAGAGCCTCTTCCGGATGCTCAAAAGCATAAAGCCAACCCTGCATGGTGGCGGCAGTAAAATCCAGGCATGCCTGCGGGTTGTTCTCATAAAACTCTTTTGTGGTCACAAGCCCGTCATCCACCATATCATAACCAATGTCCCTAAAGGGCACTATAAACAATTCATCCGGGTCAAGGCCAGCCATGAGGACCCGATGGTATTCATTGTATGTCATCACATTGCTCAGGTCGATGGCATTGCTCAATAGCAAGTTAACCGACCAATTCACTCTGACAGACTCTGTTTCAAGATCCATGTCTTTTAAAAACAGTGTAACGTGTTCTCCATATTCTCCCCCCCAGATGCCTATCTTTTTGCCTTTGATATCCTCCAATGAACTTAAGCCTGCTCTTTTTCTGCCAATCAACATATTGGGGTTTTTTTGAAACAACTGGGCCAGGTAAACCAATGGCTTTTCCTGCTCATTGTATCTAATGGCGTGGAAGATGCTTAGGCAAGTTATATCTGTAAAGCCGTCTCTAAGAGAAGAGGTGGCTGAATGGTCTGGCCCCCCGTATTGGATTTCCACAGAGAGCCCCCTGTCCCGATAGTAGCCTTTGGCATTTGCCATATAAACGCCAGCAAATTGAGCCTGATGCAGCCATTTGGGTAGAAAGCGGATCTTGACAGTGGTGGTGTCCTCCTGAATCATCGCATCCGACTTCGTTTTGCCTTCAGCGGGTGCATCATGATCGCGGCAAGCAGTCAGAAAAAGGAGCAGCAAAGCAGAGTAGATAAACAACAAAACTCTGCGCAGAGAGTTTGCCGAACAGGCAAGAAACAATTGCATCCTCCTTCTGATCACATCACGCAATCAAGTACTTTGATCTTATATGCCTCTTGGCATCACCACGGTCAAGCAGTATTCCCGCTATTATGCCCCAATGTGTTGAAATAAATCAACGTTCTATATGGAGGCCATCATCCATTTTGTTCTTGTTTAAACCTACTCGCTGCCAGAAAGAAGTCCCTGAACAGAGGGTGTACGTTGTTGGGACGCGATTTGAACTCGGGATGGAACTGGACTCCCACATAAAAATCCAGCCCTGCCATCTCAACGATTTCGACCAACATGCCATCAGGAGATTCTCCCGTGATCTTCAATCCCGCAGTTTGCAACTGGGTTCGATATTCGTTGTTGACCTCGTAGCGATGACGGTGTCTTTCGCTGATCAACTCCGTTCCATAGGCATTGCAGGCCAGGCTTTCGGCAAGCAACTTGCAGGGATACGCTCCCAACCTCATCGTTCCGCCGATCAAATCAAGATATTGCTGGCTTTCAATCAGATGGATCACCGGGTAAGGATTGTCGGGATCAAATTCCGTGCTGTTAGCCATTTTCATGCCACAGACATGCCTGGCAAATTCGATCACTGCTACCTGCATCCCCAGGCAGATTCCCAAAAATGGTATTCCCTTCATTCTGGCATATTGGGCAATTGCGATCTTTCCTTCAATACCCCTGACGCCAAAACCTCCTGGAATGATGATCCCATCCACATTTTCCAATTCCCGGTTCAATTCACTTGCGGTGTAGTCGTGCTCGGAATCCACCCATCTGATATCGATACGCTTGCGGTGATAAGCTGCCGCATGAAGCAATGCTTCCCCCACACTCTTGTAGGCATCCTGGTGCTTCACATATTTGCCGCAAACGGCTATGGTGACGGTATCGCCTGCGTTCTGGGTATTATCCAAAAAACGAAGCCAATCCTTGAGGTCAGGATTACCACATTCGAGTTCGAAATGATCGCAGATCAGTTTGTGCAGACCGGCATTCAGGTAGGTTAGCGGCACCTGATAGACGCTCTTAACGTCTATCGAGTTGATCACATGATTCTTGGGAACGTTGGTAAAGAGGGCTATCTTGGAATATATTTCATCATCAAAGGGCATTTCCGACCTGCAGAGCAGTATCTCGGGCTGGATGCCTATTTCGCGCAGTTTGTAGGTGCTGTGTTGGGAGGGTTTGGTCTTTAGCTCGCCCGCGGCGCGGATATAGGGCACATAGGAAAGCATAATATACATAGTGTTGCGCACACCCAGATCGAGGCGGAGTTGACGCACAGCTTCCAGGAAAGGCAGGCTCTCGATGTCGCCGACCGTGCCTCCGATCTCCGTGAGCACAATATCATACTCCTGATCGAAATGCTTGATCCGCCTTTTTATCTCATCGGTCACATGCGGGATCACCTGAACCGTCTTACCGAGATAAACGCCTTTCCGTTCGTTGTGCAGAACGCTCTCATAAACCTGTCCGGCAGAACAGCTGGAGTAGCGGGTCAACGCTTCATCCACAAAGCGTTCATAATGGCCAAGGTCAAGATCAGTTTCCGCTCCGTCGTCAGTGACGAAAACCTCGCCGTGCTGGTAAGGGCTCATGGTGCCCGGGTCCACGTTGAGATAGGGGTCAAATTTCTGGGTCACCACACTATAACCCATGGATTTAAGAAGCAAGCCGATGGACGCGGTGGCTATTCCTTTGCCCAGGGATGAAATCACTCCGCCCACCACAAAAATGTATTTTGCCATATAACCTCCCTGCACCGGAACTTAGCCGAACCGGAACTGCCAATGGCTTCAACGTTCCGGCTCAGCCAAGATTGCCGGTTATCTATTTAAGCTTGTTGTTCAAACAATGCTTTTCAGCTCGCCAAGCGAGTCTTTGATAGCCTGAACCGTATATGCCAGATCTTCATCTGTATGGCGATAGCAGATATAACCGTGGTGATAGGGTTGCAGGAATACGCCGCGGCGAATCAGTTGTGTGTAGAACTCGGTGCGGAGTTTTTTGTAGAGGCCTGCCTCATCCCTGGGGAAGGTGATGAAGGGCATCCAGGGAGCTCCACTGAAACGGGCCGGGATGCCCGAATCCGCCACAACTTTCTCCACCTGTTGAGCGAAGTTGTTGCCCTTAGCCGCAATCGTATCGAGCATCTTGTCACGCTGCAGAATCTCGATTGTCTTGAGGGCGGCAACCTGGGCGTCGGAATTGGGGAAGAAGGTGGAGGAAAGGAACACGTCTTTTTCCAACACTTTCATGTATTCCCTTTTTCCGACCAGGGCGGCGATGGCATAGCCGTTGGCCATGGCCTTGCCTATTGTGGTAAGGTCGGGAGTGACGCCGAAAAGGGCCTGCGCTCCGCCCATGGCACAGCGGAATCCACTGCGGATCTCGTCAAAGATCAACACGCAGCCATATTTGTCTGCCAGGGCTCTAACGCCTTCCAGATAGCCGGGCTTGGGCATCTGCACTGGTTCCGCCAGGGGATGGCCAACCGGAGTGATGATTATACCAGCCATGTCATCCTGATTGTTTTTGAGGATGTCTTCCAGTTGGTCAAGATCGTTGTAATGGAATTCCAGAACGTCTTCATAGAGCTTTTCAGGAATACCGCCCTTCACCTCGACGCACCAATCGTGCCAGCCGTGGTAACCGCAGCGCGCGATCTTTTTCTTGCCGGTGTAAGCCCTGGCCACCCTGATCGCGATCGTAGTGGCGTCGCTGCCGGTCTTCACGATGGAAGCCATTTCACAAGAGGGGATGAGTTCCCGCAGTTTATAGACAAGCTCGTTTTGCAGTTTTTGGGTCAGGGAGAAGCATATCCCTTTTTCCTTGATCTGCTCGATAACGGCATTATCGATTTCTTCCTCGCGGTAACCGATAATGATCGGACCATAGGCGCAGAGGTAATCAATGTATTCGTTGCCGTCAACGTCAATGATTCTTCCACCCTTGCCTTTTTCGAAGAAGATGGGATATTCGCCCGGTACAAAGTTGTAGGGGCGCCTGATGCCAGCCACTCCGCCGGGAACCAGGGTCTGGGCTTCGGCGAAGAGTTCCATGCTATTTTTCAGATTCAGTTTGTCAGACATTATTTCTCCTTATGCTTCCCACAGTGATGCTATGCCCATACCGCCGCCGATACAGAGGGCGGCAAGACCTTTTTTAACTTTGCGTTTCTTCATTTCGTGCAGCAGGGATACGATTATCCTTGCTCCGCTGGCGCCGATGGGGTGACCCAGGGCGATGGCTCCGCCGTTGACATTCACGATGGAGGGGTCAATCTTGCCCACACCCTCGAGCTCCAAGCCTTTGAGCACGGACAGGGATTGGGACGCGAATGCCTCGTTAAGCTCAGCCAGTTCGATATCGGCGAGCTTCCAATTGCTTTTATTCAGCACTTTGGCAATGGCGGGAACGGGGCCGTAGCCCATGATAGCGGGATCAACCCCCGCGGAGGCGCTGTCAACCAAAGTGGCCAGGATGGGAAGCCCCAGCTCTTTGGCCTTGTCTTCGCTCATCAGCAGGAGCATTGCGGCTCCGTCGTTGATTCCAGAAGCACTGCCGGCTGTAACTGTCCCGTCAGGTTTGAAAGCCGGTCTCAGCTTTGCGAGGCTCTCAACCGTCACGCCTTTGCGGGGCATCTCGTCTTTGTCGATGACCAGTGGATCGCCCTTGCGTTGGGGGATGACGATGGGAACGATCTCATCTTTGAAGCGTCCGCTGTCCATGGCAGCTTCGGTTTTGTTCTGGCTGGCAGTGGAGAAGGCGTCCTGTTCTTCGCGGGTGATGCTGTATTTTTCTGCCAGGTTTTCGGCCGTTATGCCCATGTGGCAATTGTTGAAAATATCGCTCAACCCGTCCCTGATCATCAGGTCAACCAGTTCTTTGTTGCCCATCTTGCCGCCCCAGCGGGTATCCATGGAGGCAAAGGGAATCTGGCTCATGTTTTCGATGCCGCCGGCCACGATGATATCGGCTTCGCCGGCAGAGATCATCAAAGCTCCCAGGGTGACGGCTTTCATGCCCGAGCCGCAAACCTTGTTTACCGTGTAGGCGGGGATGTGGTTTGGCACATCGCTGTAGATTGCCACCTGCCTGGCTACGTTCTGGCCATATCCGCAACCGCAGACATTGCCCAAAATCACTTCATCAAGTTGGTCGCTTTTAACGCCTGTTTCTTCCAGGATGGCTTTCAAAACTGCCACTCCCAGTTTTACGGCTGAATAATCTTTGAACACGCCGCCAAAATTGCCGATAGGGGTTCTTTTGGCGCTTACAACCACGGTCTTTCTCATGGTATCCTCCATTGTTATTTATTGTTTTATTTCATTAAAAAATTAGCTCATGTTTTGGTCAACTGCAATCTGGCAGACCGGAACCAAACCTGCTCAGGGAGCTGTGATGGCGCCAGTGGGACAGCCATCGTAGTCGCCGCCGTTCCCGTTTTTACAGATACCGCAATTGACGCATTTACCAGGGTCGATCACTGCCTTGCCATCCACCAGGCTTATGGCTTCTTCCGGGCAGAAAAGCGTACATAGGCCGCACCCGATGCACTTTTGCGCATTCACGGCATAGCTTTTCCTTTCCTGTGGCCTGGCAGGTTTGACCTGGCAGGTTGGATTAGCTTTATCTGGCGCAGCCTTTGTGGGGACGGCATTATCTGATATGACCGGATCGGCTGGGCTTTCAATGGGAACCAAAGCCTGCGCGACAGAGTCTTCCTTCACAGGAGTTAATATCCCGGGAACGCCAATCACACAGCGTTGGCAGCCTATACACTTGCCGGGGTCGATTTCCGCCTTGCCATTTCGCATCTGGATCGCGTTTACGGGGCAGACGGGAACCAGCCTGGCGCGGGGAAAGATATTAAGGGCGGCCAGCAATTGGAGCACAACGACCAGAACCAAAAGCGTTACGACCAATATCAAAGCTGTTTTGGACACACGCTCTCCTCATCGATAGTGCCCTTTTTGGGGCATTTTTCCGCGCAGATGCCGCAATGGATGCAGTTCACGTTTTCCACATATTCGTTCTCGCCGATATTGATGTTCATCGGGCACCACAGGCTACACAAGCCACAATCGGTGCAGCGTTCCAGGTTCCTTTTCACCAGCTTGCGGGGGATTCCCGCCTTACGCCCTGCGATCTGGAAAACATTCATCAAAGCCCCATAGGGACAGAGAAAGCGGCACCAGGGACGCGAAACGAACAGGGAAGCCGCCAGGGTCAGTATCAGCAGAATCAGCCCCGGGAAGGCGATTCTGGGTATCAATGACAGCGAATAGAAGGGGCAGAGCTTGATGGAGACATATCCCAGGCCCACAATGGAAAGCAGGATGGTGGCCGCCATCAGGGCGTATTTGAGCCAGGCTGCCTTGGTGTCCGCGTAGAAAGGCAATTTGCATTTGAGCCTGTATTGACGCGATCTGAGGGCAAACAGCCATTCCTGAACGGTTCCCAATGGGCAGAGCCAGGCGCAGAATTTACGCCCCCAAAACAGAGTGGAAACCAGAACCGCGAATCCAAAAATGATGGCTCCCGACATCAACACCCCGCCCAGGCGCAATAAAACACCCCAGCGCAAACCAAAGCAGACCACTGCGTAAGGGCAGAATTGGTGGATGCTGCGAGTGACCCCAATAATAGAGATAGCTAACCATGACAGCGCAAGCAACAAAAACAGTGACTGGATCAATATTCTGAGGCTCTGGATCTTAACTTTTTTCACTCGAACTCCATGGTCGTAAGTATGAACCTAAATCTAATTTGAGCCTTGGCTTGTCAATGGAAATATCGGCTTTAATCCAAATCCTGGCGCAATAATGTGGAGGAACACACCGCGCTTGCCTATCCCGTCATCCAGGTCACCCCACCAAACCACTGCGTGCTTTGGCGGGGACCCCGACAGGCCGGGATGACACGGAATGTAGTCTGTTGGGTGTATGTTTCGTGTCTGTTTGGTACTTCTGATCGGCGCTATGCAAGCGCCGGTACAGTACAGGCGGTCGCCTGTCAAGTCCTGAAATGG
>DFUX01000004.1 GCA_002379855.1 Cloacimonetes bacterium UBA4175
TGTCATCCGCGTTCTATTCTATTCAAAATAATAAATCGCCTGTATGGGATCGATGCTGGCAGCCCTGATGGCGGGGTAGAGTCCGGAGAGAAAGCCTGTGAGGATGGAGAAAAAGAGGCCCAGCGCCACACCCTGGAGGGGCAGGTAGAGGGGGAAACTGATGGCTTTGCCGATGAGGGTCAGGATCAGCCAGGCCAGGGCGATGCCCAACAAGGCTCCGAGAGTGGCAAGCATGATGGCTTCCAGGATAAAATAGACAAAGATGTCCCGGTCGGTGGCGCCGATGCTTTTGCGCACCCCGATCTCGGTCATGCGTTCCTGGATCGAGATCAGCAGGGTGCTGAAGAGCCCGATGCCGCCCACGATCAGCGAGATGGAGGCGATGGCGATGAGGGTGATGTTCCATTTTTCCATGAAGCCGCTGATCTCATGGGTGATGGTGAGCATCATCTGGCCGATATCCAGAAAGCCGAAGTTGGGATACATCCGGTGGCGGGCAAGCAGCAGTTGGCGCGCCTGGTTCTTCATGGCGGAGAATTCCCGCTCCGAGCGCGCCTGCAGGTAGATCATGTGGAGGCCCTTGTTGGTGCCAAAATTATAAACTCCGTATTTGAGGGGGACATACACCGCGCTGAGGTCCTGCCTGCGTTCCCAGCTATTGAAGTTCATGTCGTTGTCTTTGTTGATCTGGTCTTCCGCCAGCACGCCCACGATCTGGAAGCGGCGGTCTCCCAGTTGCAGGGGCTTGCCCACCGGGTTGGCGGAGCCGAACTGCTCTTTGGCAAAATGGTAGCCCAGCACAAGGACCGGGAGCAGGTTGTCTTCTTCATAGCGGTTATAGTAGCGTCCCTGCAGCAAGCCGTAACTTTTGTTGGCAAAAAACTCCTGATCGGCTGCCCGCATGCGCACCTCGATGTCTTTGTTGCCCAGGCGCAGGATAGAGCCGCTTTCGATCATGGCATAGCTGCTTTTGAGGGGCAGTTGCTGCTTGAGCGCCAGGTAGTCATCATAATTGAGCCTGCGCACGCTCTGGCTTGCCCTCCGCAAAACCCGCCGCTTGACGCGCCGCCTGGAACCCATAAAATCCTCCTGGTCGGCGGTGACCACCACAGAATAGTTCCAGCCCATGCCTTCCATATTCTGGTTAATGAGCCGTTTGAGGGCGTAAACGCTGGAGAACATGCTCACCACCGCCAGCACGCCGATCACAATGCCCGTGAGGGTGAGCAGCGAGCGCAGCTTGTGGCTGAGGATGCTCTGCAGCGCGCTTTGCAGGGCGTCCCAGGCGGGAACCCTCCGCCTCAGGCCATGGTCTTTTTGCATTTGGGGCACTGCTTGTATTCGCCCAGGGCTTTGGAGTATTTTTCGTAAATGAAGGGATTGCCGCAATCAGGGCAGGCAATGGGCAGCGGTTTGTCGTTGGTAATGAACTTGCAATCGGGATAGCGGGTGCAGGAGAAGAAGGTTCCTCCCTTTTTGTTGCGCCTCTGGGTCAGCTCTCCCTGGCCGCAGTCGGGGCACTTGACGCCGGTGGTGATGGGGCGGGTGAATTTGCATTTGGGGTAGTTGCTGCAGGCGATGAAAGCGCCGTAGCGGCCTCTCTTTTCCTGCAGGGGTGAACCACACTGGGGACACTTTTCGTCCAGCATCCGGGGTTCCGCGGGTTCTTCGATATGGATCTTGCCGTCTTTGTCGCGGCTGAAGTTTTTGATGTTTTTACAGGCGGGAAAACGGTTGCAGGAGAGGAACTCGCCGCCTTTGGAACGCCTCACCACCAGTTTGCCTTGCTGGCATTTGTCGCAGACGATGTCCGTGGCTTCGGTGAAAGACGCCTTTTCCTTTTTGAGGTCAACACTCTTCACCAGCTTCATCAGCTCGTCGTAATAGCCGCTTACCAGCGTGTGCCACACAGTCCGCCCCTCTTCCACGCCGTCCAGCTCGTTTTCCATGTTCGCGGTGAATTTCACGTTGAAGATAGGGTCGAACTTACTCACCAAAAAGCTGTTCACATCGGTGCCGAGGGGGGTGGGGACAAAGCTCTTCTTTTCCATGCCCACATATTTGCGCTTGCGGAGGGTGCTGATGATGGTGGCATAGGTGGAGGGCCTGCCGATGCCCTGGGCTTCCAGTTCCTTGATCAGCGAGGCTTCGGTGAAACGCGAGGGAGGCGAGGTGAAGTGCTGTGACTTTTTGAGTGCGTCGTGCTCCAGTTCGTCCTTGCTTTTGTAGCCGGAATCGATCTGCTCTCCGCTGACAATCGTCACGTGGGGATAGGCTTTCAGGAAGCCCTCTTCCAGCACCTTGCTGCCCGAGGCGGCAAAGATGGCTTCGCCAAGTTCGATGGAGGCGGTGGTGGTTTCCAGCCTGGCGGGGATCATCTGGGTGGCCACAAAGCGTTGCCAGATGAGGGTGTAAAGCCTGTATTGGTCTTTGCTGAGGCTGGCCTCCACGCTTTCCGGGGTGTGAAAGGCGTCGGTGGGGCGGATCGCCTCGTGGGCGTCCTGGGCGGTAGATTTGTTTTTGTAGGCGCGAATCTGGGCATGAACGGCTTTTTCGCCAAAGCGGTCTTTGATCAGCGCCCGGCAGTTCTGTTGGGCTTGTTCTGCAACGCGCGTGCTGTCGGTGCGCATATAGGTGATCAAGCCGGTGCTTTCGCCTTTAAGGCTGATCCCTTCATAGAGTTCCTGGGCGATCCGCATGGTTTTGTCGGAGGAAAAGCCCAGAATCTTGGAGGCTTCCTGCTGCAGGGTGCTGGTGATGAAGGGGGCGGGAGGTTCCAGCTTGCGGGAGGAGCGCTTGATCGCGCTCAAGACCGCCTGGGCGGATTCTATCCTGCCGATGATCTCCACAGCCTTGGCCTCATCGGGAATCTCCAGCTTTTTGCCCTCCCATTTTTCCAGGCTGGCCTTGAAGGGAGGCAGCCCTTCGCGCCAGAAATTGGCTTCCAGCTTCCAAAACTCGCGAGGCACAAAGGCGAGGATCTCGGCTTCCCGCTCGCAGATCAGGCGCAGCGCCACCGACTGCACGCGGCCGGCGCTGAGGTCTTTGGCGATCACCCTCCAGAGCAGGGGTGAAACGGTGTAGCCCACCACGCGGTCGAGCACGCGGCGCGCCTGCTGGGCATCCACCTTGGCCATATCCACCTGCCCGGGCTGTGAGATGGAGGCTTTGATGGCTGGGGCGGTGATCTCGTTGAACACGATGCGGTAAACTTTCTTGTCGCCCAGCTCCTTTTTCAGCACTTCAGTCAGGTGCCAGGCGATGGCCTCCCCCTCGCGGTCATGGTCACTGGCCAGAAACACAGCGTCCACGTCTTTGACCGCATTGCGCAGTTCGGCGATGACCTTGCTCTTTTTGGGGTCCAGTTCATAGACCGGGGTGAAGTTGTGTTCCACGTCCACGCCCATCGATTTGGCGGGCAGGTCGCGCACATGGCCCATCGAGGCCTTGACCTTGTATTTGTTGTCCAAAAACTTGGAAATGGTGTTGGCTTTTGCCGGTGATTCCACTATGATCAGCCCTTTGGCCATGCTATATCTCCTTCAGCAGCAGTTTGTGGGAAGCGGAAGCTGTCATTATTCGCCCGGTTCGTTGATGCCGCAGCATTTCTTATATTTCTTGCCGCTGCCGCAGGGGCAGGGATCGTTGCGGCCGACCTTGGGCGCCACCTGAACCGGCCTCTGCTTGGGCGCGCTGTCGCCGTAAGGCCCGCTGAATTGCGGGGGCACGCTCATGTCGGTCTGGGAGGCCTGTATCTCTTTGGCGTGCAAGAAAGCGTTGATATCATCATGTTGGGTTTTGGCGCTATTCAGCATGGATTCCATGTCTTCCTGAGACAGCAGATAGGTGGTGAAGACCTTGCGGGTCACGCCTTCCTGGATGCGGGCGATGAGCGCCTGGAAGAGGTCGAAGCTCTCACGCTTGTATTCGATGAGGGGGTCTTTGTTGGCATAGGCGCGCAGGTGCACTCCCTCCTTGAGCAAGTCCATTTCGTGCAAATGGTCGCGCCATTCGTCGTCCACCACTTCCAGCATGCTGCGGCGTTCGATGTCGCGCAGGGCTTCGGTTCCCACCTGCAGTTCCTTCTTTTCGTATGCCTGCATCACCAGCGCTTCCAGGGTGTTGCGCAGCAGGTCCTCGTTCTGGTGGTCGCTTTCCAGTTCGGCGGGCGAAATGACCACGTTGAGCGATCTTTTGAACCATTGGCAGAGGCGGGGCAGGTTCCAATCCTCTGGATAGCTGCCGGGGGGAATCTGCTCGCCGATCACGCGGCGAACCGTCTCGATGATCATTTCCTGCACCTCGTGCTTGAGCGAATAGCCTTTCAGGATGCTGCGCCGGTAGGAGTAGATGACCTCGCGCTGCTGGTTCATCACTTCGTCATATTTGATCAGGTTTTTGCGGATTTCAAAGTTGTGTTCCTCCACCCGCTTCTGCGCGCGTTCGACCGCCTTGGTCATCCAGGGATGGCGGATGGCGTCGCCGGGCTGCAGCCCCATCTTCATCATCATGGGGGCGATGCGGTCGGAACCGAAGAGGCGCATCAGGTCGTCTTCCAGAGAAAGGTAGAAACGGCTGGTGCCGGGATCCCCCTGGCGTCCCGCGCGGCCACGCAACTGACGGTCGATGCGGCGGCTTTCGTGGCGTTCGCTGCCAATCACGTGCAAGCCGTCCACAGGCAGGCCATAGGGGAACTCCGCGTTGGTGGAGGTAGGCAGGCCGCGGTAGTTTTCGGTGCTTTGGGTCACCACGCCGGCGCCCAGCTTGATGTCCGTGCCGCGTCCGGCCATGTTGGTGGCAATGGTCACCGCTCCCGGCTGTCCCGCCAGGGCGATGATCTCAGCTTCACGCTGGTGTTGACGGGCATTGAGAACGTTGTGGGCGATGTTGCGGCGGCGTAGCAGGCGGCTGATGGTTTCGGAGACCTCCACGCTCACCGTGCCCACCAGCACGGGCTTTTTCTGCTCGTGCCAATAGATGATCTCGTCCATCAGGGCCTGATACTTCTCGTTTTTGGTGAGGTATATCACGTCCTCGTGGTCGATGCGGGTGATGGGAACATTGGTTGGTATCACCATCACCGGCAGCTTGTAGATTTCCATGAATTCCGCTTCCTCGGTGGCGGCGGTACCGGTCATGCCCGACAGTTTTTCAAACATGCGGAAGTAGTTTTGCAGGGTGATGGTGGCAAAGGTCTGGGTGCCCGCTTCGATGGCGACGTTTTCCTTGGCTTCCAGGGCCTGGTGCAGCCCATCCGAAAAGCGGCGCCCCGGCATCTGGCGGCCGGTGAATTCGTCCACGATCACCACGCGGTTGTCGATCACCACATATTCTTTGTCGTTCTCGTAGAGGGTGTAGGCGCGCAGAAGCTGGTTGATGTTGTGCAACTTCTCGCTTTTATCCATAAAGAGGTTGGTTTCAAGGGTCTTGCGTTTGGCTTTTTCCTGATCGTCCAGGCTCTCATCTTCGTCCACGCGGCGCAACAGCTCATCCAGGCTTTCCACCACAAAGAGGTTGCGGTCGTTGCGGGAGAGCAGTTCACGCCCTTTTTCGCAGAGGTCAACGCTGTTCTGCCGCTCTTCCACCACGTAGAAGAGGTTATCGTCCAACTCGTGCATTCTTTTGTCGCGCAGGTAGATGCCTTCCATGTCCAGCAGCAGTTTTTTGAGGCTGCTGTCCTGCATCAGCTTGTAAAAGGCTTTGTTGCGGGGCGCGGCGCGCTGCACCTGCAGCAGCAGGGTGCCCAGGCGGTTGTTGTCCGGGTCAGGGTTGTCTTCCCGGAGTTCCTGGTTGATCTCGCTCAAAAACCTTTGCACCAGCGCGCTTTGCGATTGCACCAACTGATGCACCTGGGGCTTGATCTCCAGGTAAAAATTCTTGTCCTGGGCGATGGGGCCGCTGATGATGAGCGGGGTGCGCGCCTCATCGATGAGAATGCTGTCCACCTCGTCCACGATGGCGTAGTAAAAGTCGCGCTGCACCAGTTGGTTGGGAGAGACGGCCATGTTGTCGCGCAGATAGTCGAAGCCGAATTCGCTGTTCATGCCGTAGGTCACATCGCAGAGGTATGCCTCACGGCGTTCTTCAAAGCTCATACCGGTGGTGATGCAGCCCACGGTGAGGCCGTGGAAGTTGAAGACGGGGCTCATCCACTCGGCGTCGCGCGATGCCAGATAGTCGTTCACCGTCACCAGATGCGCGCCGCGGCCAATCAGGGCGTTGAGAAAGAGGGGCAGGGTGGCAACCAGGGTCTTGCCCTCTCCGGTGGCCATCTCGGCGATCTTGCCATCATGCAGCGCCATGCCGCCGATCAGTTGAACGTCGAAAGGCACCATGTTCCACACGGTCTCATGCTCGCGCACCACAAAGCTTTGCCCCAGCAGGCGGCGGCAGGTGTCTTTCACGATGGCGAAGACCTCGGGCAGATAGTCGTCCAGGGTGGATTTGGTGGTTTTTTTGAGGTGTTTGCGCAGTTCGTCGATGTGGTTGTCCAGCCGCGCGCGTTCACCCTCGTCGGCTTCCTCGCGATACTCACGCTCCAGGTTCTCCAGTTCATCACGCAGGGGCTGCAGCTTGTCCGCCAGTTCCCCGCGGATTTGCTGCACCCGCTCCCGCAGTTGATCGTCGTCATATTGCTGCAAGCCCGCGCAGATCTCGTTGATCTCCTTTACCACGGGCAGGTACAGATTCACTTCCTTGGTGTTTTTATCGCCAAACAGCTTGCGGAGTATCTTTTCCAGCATCTTACTTGTCCTTTTTCCACTGCCGTTCATCCGCAGGGAGAACGGAGTTTCTTATCTTTGAATGAGATGCAACTTTCAGGCTGCGGCCTATTGTGTCAATGATTTTGCTCTGGCAGACGGATGGGGACAGCAGTTTTTTTCCCGTGCCGGGAAAATGATTATAGAACGCGGATGACTGGATCAACAGGATATTTGAAGGTGGAAAGGTGTTTTTGAGGTGGAAAGGTGGAAAGGTGAAATGGTGAAAAGGTTCCTCCGAACAAGTCCACCAGACCCTAAATCTGTGTCATCCTGGGCAAGCTTGCTTGACCCGGGATGACACAGTAAATAGCCTGGGGTAGCCTGCCTCAAGCTGGATTTCCATCCCCTTTTTCGGCAAGCCTGGCGGATATCGGCTTGCTATATTTTGACGTTTACGTTGATGTTTTTGAAGCGTGCCGGGGCAACGCCGTGGCTGAGCAGCATGGCTTGGCCGGGTTCGCCCTTGCCACAGCTAAAGGTGCCGTGGAAGCCCCACTCTTCCTCGCCGCAGACGCGGTCGCAGGCATTCCAGAAATCCTGGGTGATACCAAAGTAGGTGGGTTCTTTCACTATGCCGGTGATGCGGCCGTTCTCGATCTTATAGCCAATCTCGGTGGTAAACTGGAAGTTGTTGCGGTTGTCGTCGATGCTCCAGGTCTTGGTGAAATCGAGCAGATAGCCGTGTTCAGTGTCCTGGATCAACTGCTCCAGTGAGCCGGAACCGGGAGCCAGGCAGAAATTGGTCATCCGCACCAGCGGAAAGTCGTCCGCGAAGGAGGCCTTCATGTTGGAAGAGGGCTCCAACCCAAGCATGTGGGCAATGTGGCGGGAGGTCTGCTGATTGACCAGGATGCCGTCCTTGATGATGTCAACGCGGCGGCCGGGAACGCCCTCGTCATCCACGGGATGGAAGCCCATGCCACGCGGGTCGGTGCTGTCGGAATAGATGTTCACCTGGGGCGATCCGTATTGGAACTTGCCGAGCATGGAGGGCTTGATGAAGGTCTTGCCGGCATAGGAAATCTCCATGCCAAAGATGCGGTCGGCTTCGGTGGCGTGGCCAACGGACTCGTGCAGTTGCAGAGCCAGGTGTCCCGCGCCGATGATGATGTCGGCCCGGTCTTCGGTGATCACGGGGGCGGAAAGAAGGTCGGTGGCTTCCTTGATGATGCGGTCGCAATTTGCTTCAAAGGCCTGCTGGTGAAAGAGTTCAAAGCCTCCGCGTCCGGCGCTCATGTGCCCGGGCCAGGTGCGCGACTGGATTTGGTTGCCGTCGGAGGCGATCACCTCCATCATGGGCAGGGTGTTGTAGAAAGTGGTGTGTGACCAGGTGCCTTCGCTGTTCAGATAGTATTTCTGCTGTTTTTGAAACTGCGCCATCACGATGGAGTGGACGATCTTGCCCTGGGGTTTGATCCGGGTGGCCAGTCTGCCCAAAAAGTCGATCTTTTCTTCTTTCGCCATGCTGAAGGGGTCAATCTCCGGCTGGAAGTGATAGGAGGCGCGCAGAGGGGGCAGGGCGGGGAAAGTGACGGGCTCGCGGGTGAAGTTGCCGCCTTGCTCGGCGTTGGAGACTGCGGCGCGCACCAGGCGGTAGAGCGAGGCTTCGCTGAGATCACTGGTTCCGGCGAAACCCCAGCAGCCATTGAGCAACACGCGCACGCCGATGGCGACTGAATCGCGGCTGCTGCCATATCCACGCAGAAAGCCGTTCATAAAGTAGATGCCTTCGTTGTCGGTCTGGGTGACCCGCACATCGGCAAATTCCACGCGGGATAAATCTATCTTTTCCAGAGTTCTTTTGATCAGGTCTTCCATTGAGTCTCCTAAATCGTATGGGTTGAGGAAGATATGTTGAAGTCACGCACCAGGGCGTGTGGCGCTTTGATGGTGTCTATGTCGAAGAGGTTATAGTTTTCGGAGAAGGGGATGGTGTGGCAGCGGTTTTCCAGCTCCAGCACATTGTTGAGGATGCGCTCGATGCGTTCGGTGAAGCGCAGGTTGTTCACCACTTTGGAGATTCTGCCATCCTCGATCAGGAAGGTGCCGTCGCGCGTGAGGCCGGTGAGCGAGGTTTCACGGGGGTTGATGAAGTTCATGTAGTGCAGGCTGGAGATGTAAAGCCCTTTTTTCACGCTGCCGGTCATCTGCTCCAGGGTCTTGCTGCCGGCATCGATACGGAGGCAGGAAGCGGTGTTGCCGTTTTTGGGTAGGCCGGTCTTGTGGGAATAGTAGTTGTTGCACATGAAATTGCGGAAAACGCCCTGCTCGATCAGCTTCAGGGGTCGGTAGATGTGGCCATCCGAGCCATAGGCCCGGCGGATAAGCTGCGGGTCGATGGGATCATCGGTGATGCTGATGTAAGCGGGAAAGACCTGCTGACCGACCTTGCCTTCAAAAAAGCTGCTGTGGTTGTCCAGGGAGCGGGCGCTCATTCCGTAGCAGAGATATTGCACAAACTCCGCCAGGCAGCGCGGGGCAAGGATCACATCGTAGTGCCCGGGCTCGACATCGACAATATCGGCAGAGCAAAACTTGATCTTCCGGATCAGCCGCTCGCTGAAATCCTGTTCATCAAAAAAGCTGAAATCCTCGCCGCCAAAGGTTTCCAACACCGTCACCTGGGACTTGTTATGCACGGCCTTGACCTCCAGATAGATCGGCGAGACCTCGCTGCTTTTGTCCAGGCCATTGCTGTTGACCAGGCGCTGGGTCTGGTGGTTGCAAATGAAGGTGCCGAAGATGTCAAAGTCATACATGGAAGCGGCGGCGGCAACTCTGGAGAGGATGCCGGTCTTGCTGGCCAGGGGGATGGCCTCGATGTTGTTGGTCACCGGACGCTGGGGCGCGAGAGTGAGGTCGCTTTCCAAATCCACAAAATCGGGGTCTTCCGGCAGCTTGTCCACCACCCCGACGGCATCCCGCAGGGCCGCTTCCAGCTTGGCGGGCTGAGGATCGTCCACCTGGAAGCTGAAGGATTTTTTGCCCTTGTAGATATCCACGGAAAGCTGGGTGCTGAGCTTGCTGATGTTATAGTTGGTCTGGCTGTGGTAAAAGCGCAGAAAATCGGTGGCCCAGGTCTTTTCCCTGATCTCATACTGAAGCTCGGGATGGGAGGCGAGGAGTTTTTGTAAATAGGCTATGCTGTCTTGCATTTATCCTCCAGACAGGTCAAATCCAGGTGATGTTGTTGTGACGGCGTTTGGGGTTGGTGTGGCGGGGCAGGAAGGAACCGGACGCCGCGGCGGTCTTGCCCTTGCTGTGGGCCAGCTTCCCTTTCAGGTAGATCTGGGTGAAGCTGCCTGTAAGCTCGTGCTGGCTTCCATCCGGCGCGGTGAAACGGGTCACCTTGTCCGGATCGTAGATCACGAAGTCCGCATCCGAACCTGCCTCCAGGCAACCCTTGACGGGATAGAGGCCCAGACGCTTGGCAGCGTTCTCGGAGGTCATTTTGATCACGGTTGCGAGGGGCACACGCCGCTTTTTCCAGAGCTCGGACAACACCCAAAGATACGAATATGGCAGCAGCTTCTCACTGGTGCCGAGAAAAGCCTGGGGGGTGCCTTCGGGAACTTTCTCGCCCTGGACATTGTTGCCCAGCATGTAGATTTTATTGGTGCGCAGCAGGGTGAAAAGCTGGGACTCGGGATCATCGAGATCGATCTGCTGTCCCAGGTCGATGCCGTAGAAAAACTTCATCAGGTCGGCAATGCAGAGGGCAAAGGAGATGTCCGAACGCTTGGAGATGCTGCCGATAAACTCGATGGTGGCAAAGGAAGAGATGCGGGGTATGTGGATCGGGTTTTCCTGCATCCGGCGCAGGACCTTCTTGATCGCGTCACTCTGGGAAAGGAAGGAGTATTCCCGGGCGTTTTCATAGTCATAGCCTTGAAACGCGAAGCCGGTGTCGCTCACATAGATATCGACGAAGATATCCATGATCTCGGTGAAGCTGAGGCTGGGAATCTCGGGATTGGGAGAAGGCGTCATAAGCACGATGCCCGCCGCGCCATGGTTCCAGAGCTCCTGAGCCGCCTCGGCATGATAGGGGTAATCATCCATGTCGATATTGCCCCAGAGAGCCATATCTACAAAGGAGTGTTCGTCTATGATGCGGCTCAGCTTCCGCATATCCGCCACGGAAAATATCGGCCGTGGATTGAAATAGCTCAGCTCCGCGCAGGTTGTCCAGCCGCCGGTAAGCGCCGCGCGGGTGACCCTGCTGATGCTCTTGGCGGGATCTCCCTGCCCCAGGATATGGGTGTGGGCATCGATCGCACCGGGCAACAGAATCTTGCCCTGCAAATCTATCACTTCAGGTGTCTCCTCGCAAGGAATCTCGTCCGCGGAGATCTTGACTATCTTCTCATCAAAAAGGACATTCACCCTCTTTAACGCGGTGGATGTGGTGGGCAGCATGGCATTGACGAACAGCTTCATTGTGACTCTCCCTCAGCAATACCTTCCCCAAGGGAAATGGTTTGCGTTGGACTGTGCTTTGACATGGATTGGTTCCAATCGCTGGTTGTGCAAATGGTGATTGCATGCCCCAGGATTTTAGTATCTATCATTTTACTTCCTTATGCTCAGAGCCAGGCCTGGCTTACACAAAGCCTTGAGACTTAACACTATTGGCAAGTCTTTGGCAGGCTACAAGCTCCTTGAATCAGTTTTCCACAAACTGCTGTCATGATTTTACAAAGCTCAAAATCTGTCAAGCTTTTGCTTGTAACCAATCTGACCATCTTTCCCAAAGCCAGCAGAACGCCAAAAATAAAGGGAAAGC
The DNA here is from genome assembly GCA_002379855.1 of Cloacimonetes bacterium UBA4175. Lineage (GTDB taxonomy): Bacteria > Cloacimonadota > Cloacimonadia > Cloacimonadales > Cloacimonadaceae > Syntrophosphaera. The sequence goes on from DFUX01000004.1 coordinate 11,551, forward strand.
CCCCTTGGGGGACCTTCCCTGTAAAGCGGATAAAGGTTTAGTTTATTTAAGTATCAGCGTCTTCTTGGTGGAGGTATAGCGTCCCTGACAGCTTACAGTAACAGCATATACTCCTTTGGGCGCAATGCTGCCATTGTCGCACACGCGATCCCAGGTGAACTGCAGCAGTTCCGTGGACTGTCCGCTATAAAGCGTTTTTACTATTTCGCCAGATTTGTTTTGGATCGTTACCTCCGTTGGTACTGGCTGGAAAAAGGTGATAGAGATATCGCAATATTTATCCATCGGATTGGGATAGATTCTTATATCTCCCAAAACCTTATTATGTATAAACGCGCTCAAACTGGCGACAAGCAGTAGCATCAGGGCACTCAGCCATATTACGGAAACTGCTTTTTTCATGATAGACTCTCCTGTCTTATAATTGCCATATTATCATGCACGTTTTATTCCGATTCGGTTTTTATCATCTGCCCGGCCAGGATCATCGCGCCCAAAACTCCCGCCTTGTTGCCTTCTTTGGCTTGTTCCACCTTCACTTGGGCTGAGTTCAATTCCGGAAGAAGTTCCCTGATCCTGCGCCGCAGATCGGCAATGGCGTAGAGCCCTGCATCCATCAAACCACCCCCAAAGACCACAAGATTGGGATCAAGGGTGACAATTAAGTTGGCAACGCCGAGCGACAGATGCTCCTCTCCTTCCCTGATCAGGCGCTCAAGCCGAGGGTCGGAATGCCTGTGCCGCAGCATCGATGCCAAGTCCAGATTTTCCTCCAGCCCGAGTTCTCTCACCATTCTGCGTTTGATACCTTCCAGGGACGCATAGGCTTCCACGCAGCCACGCCTCCCGCAGTTGCAGGGAAGGCCCTGATATACAGCCGTGACGTGCCCCAGTTCCATGGCATAGCCATGCGCCCCGTGGTAAACTTCTCCTCCTTGCACGTATCCGCAGCCGATCCCGCTGCCGACCGTGATCCCCAGAACCTTTCCCTGGGGGCAACTGAGCGTGGCTTCAGCCAGGCACATCAGATTGGCGTCGTTATCCCAGGCAACGGGCAGCTTTAGTCCGGGAGGGAGTATCGCGGATGGCGGGAGATTGACCCAGAATTTGAGATTGGGATTCACTCCCACGATCAGGCCGCTGCGTGAATCGATGGTTCCGCAGGTGCCGATGCCTATCGCCCGGATGGCGGAAAGCCCCACCTGACTGTCAACGATGGAAAGGATTTGGCTGCAAGCCTGCTGCATGTAGGACAGGGATTTGTGCTGAAGTTCTACCTTGCCGAAATACTGTAAACTTTTTGGACAGCACCCATATCCGAATTTGATGCTTGACCCTCCGATATCCAGGCCGAGAAGATATTTATCTTGTCTATTCATAGTGGAAGTGTGGGGTGGGTGATGGGAGTCGAACCCACAACGCCCGGAACCACAATCCGGTGCTCTGCCATTGAACTACACCCACCACAGACCAGAAAATTTATGGCACACGATACAACGCTGGCACGCCAGAAGGGATTCGAACCCCTGACCCGCAGCTTAGAAGGCTGCTGCTCTATCCTACTGAGCTACTGGCGCCTGTGTGAAACCTGGTAGCGGCGCAGGGATTTGAACCCCGGACCTGCGGATTATGATTCCGACGCTCTAACCAACTGAGCTACACCGCCACGCTATTCACTTTGGAAAAATCGGTAAAAAGTACCGATAAAAAAATGGTAGCGAGGGAAGGACTCGAACCTTCGACCTTCGGGTTATGAGCCCGACGAGCTACCAACTGCTCCACCTCGCGTCAGGTTCTACCATTATTTAGGAAGCCCTTTTTCTGTCAAGCTGTTTTTGGACTGCCCTCGTTCTGGAGCTGCTTCTCCTGCTTCCGGCACATTCCCTCATCAGAATTAGGAAGGTCGATGCCTGGCAGGTGTGAACGCAAAAACCACTTTCAACTTGACAAATTCATCCCAGACGAGATGAGGTTTAGATTCAATTCCGACACAAGATCAGAAAATACTTTCCACCGCGGGGGTGTTGATTCCCGGATCGAACTCCGCGGCAGGAAGCCACGGCGGATCATAAGGAGCAATAATGACAGCGATTGCAGACAAACTACAAAAGACACTGGACAAAGCAGTTGACGGAAGAAAGGTCTTCGGGACTACTTTCCGGTTGAAATACAAAGACTTTGAATGGAGCGGCGCCAGCGGCAACCTGGCAGTTGACAGCCCCTATTTCACAGCCAGCACCACCAAACTGTTCACCACCGCGCTCATCATGCGCCTAAGACAGCAAAAAAAGCTGGAGCTGGACGATAAACTGACGCGGTATTTCAGCCCCGCCATCCTGAATGGGCTGCATGTTTACAAGGGCAGGGACTATTCCGGGGAAATCTCCATCCGCAACCTGCTGGCCCACACCTCCGGCATTCCTGATTACTTCCAGGGCAGGAACGATAAGGGCGACAGCCTGGAGAAGGAACTGTTTCAGGGAAAAGACAGGCATTGGACCTTTGAGCAGGCCATTGAACTGAGCAAGAGGATACGTCCCCGCTTTGCGCCCAACACAAAGGGCAAAGCGCTCTATTCCGACACCAACTTCCAGCTTCTGGGGAAGATTGTCGAGCAACTCAACGGCAAGTCTTATGCTGCCTGCATCGATGAGCAGATCACCGGGCCGCTTGGCATGACCGGCACCTATCTGTATCTCGATGCGGCAGATACCAGACCGCGTAACATGTATTACAAGGACAGAGAAGTCCACATTCCCCTGGCGATGACGTCTTTCGGCGCAGATGGCGGCATCGTGACCACTACCTCCGACATGCTGAAATTCATCGAGGCTTTCTTCGCGGGAGTTCTTTTCCCATCTGAATATCTGCCGGAGATGAAGATCTGGAATCCGATCTTCTTACCCTTGCGTGCCGGAGTGGGGATACACCTGTACAAACTGCCCGGGATATTCAATTATATTATTCCCCTGCCCGAATTGTATGGCCATTCCGGGCTTTCCGGCGCCCTGGCCTACTGCAACCCGGAAAAAGGGTTTTACATTGCCGGCACGGTCAATCAGACAGCATACCCTTCCACATCATTCCAACTGGCGACCAGGCTTTACGGGAATCTGCTATAATGGGCATCCGTGAAGTCCCTGCTTTACGCTGGAAGTGATCAGGATGGGCTGATCAAGCCCGATATTGCTTGACAAATTCCTGCCGCGGCAGAGAAAGATGTGAGATACTTTTTCAGATAAGGAGACTCAGATGAGATACATCGCGATACCCACGTTGCTGCTGGCCATCCTGCTCGCGGCATGCGCGGGATTCAGGCCAGAAAAGGAAGCCACGGTGCTTGCCATTCCGCCTGAGAACGCCCAACCCAAACAAGAGGAAACCTATACCCTTAAAAGAAAGGTGGCCATCGGCAGATTCACCAACGACTCACGCCTGGCAACCAGTTTCCTGAACGAAGGCAGCGACACAGCCGAAAGGCTCTCCCGCGCCGCCAACGACATCCTTTCCGCCAAACTGGCTGCCACCAACCGCTTTCTGCTGATCGAAAGGGCTGACCTCCAGGCTCTGGAAAACGAACAGGACTATGCCCAGATCACAAGCCACAAGATTCCCGCCGACTACCTGATCCTGGGCTCAATTTCCGAATTTGGCCGCAACACCACCGGAAACGTGGGACTGGTTGACCGCAGCAAAAAGCAAACCGCCCACGCCAAAGTCACCCTGCGCATAGTGGACACCCGCACCGGACAGGTCATTTTCGGCGAGGAAGGCAGGGGCGAAGCCTACAGCGAAACAGCCTCCGTGCTGGGCATGGGCTCCACCGCAAGTTATGACGACACCCTGCCCGACAAAGCGATCGACGCCGCCATCAGCGCCGTGATCCAAAACCTGATCAACAAGCTCAACAACGATCCCTGGAAATCCTATGTGCTGAACGTGGAGCAGGACAAGGTGTTCATCTCCGGCGGAGCTTTGCAGGGGATCAAGCCCGGCGATGTGTTCAACGTTTACAAACGCGGCAAGACCGTGGTCAACCCCCAAAGCTCACTGCCCATCGAACTGCCCGGCGAGAAGATCGCTCAAATCAGCGTGGTGCAAATGATACAGGGCACCGAACTGACCGAACTCTCCATCGCCAAAATCATCGAAGGCAGCCTGGACGGGGTGGATAGCAAAGAACTCTATGTAAGCGATAAATGAGGAAAACATGAAAGCATCCATCATCATTCTTTTGACGGCCTTGCTGCTCCTGGCAGCCTGTAGCGTCCAGAAAATCAATCAAGGCGCCAATGTGAAGGAAGATATTGGCTATCTGCGCCTGAACGGGATCATCCGCAACCGCCAGGTTTACATCAATGGCAACAGCGTGGGCGTGGATCCGGAAGACGACGTCCAGCGCTACGCGCTCAAAGCCGGGCTGTACAAGCTGGAAATCCGCTCCTCAAACAGGATTCTGCTGACTCAGGATGTGCTGATCAGCGGCGGACAGACCGTGGATATCACGGTGCCATGAAAGCCCGCGCGGCCCTGTTGCTCTGCCTGCTGTTGAGCGCCTGCGCCCAGACCTCCTACCTCTATTACGGGGATAGCTCCCACGCCTACTACAAGGCTGTGAAGCACGCCACCCCGCAGTCCGTGGCGGATTACAAGGCGAGCCTGGAAAGGGTGTTCAGCGAGTCAGCTCGCAGACAGCAGCCTGTGCCACCCGGACTCTACTGCGATTACGCCATGCTCTTGATAGCGGAAAAGAACTATGCCTCCGCGCGGGAGTATCTGCTCAGGGAAAAGAGCACTTGGCCGGAGTCCGCCCTGCTGGTGGATTACCTGCTTCAACGCTACGGACTCGAGCCATAGGAAGTTCAGATGATGCGCAAATCCTCCCCTTCCTTACTGCTCCTGCCGGTTCTCCTGCTGTTGGGAGCCTGCTCTGGCATCTTCAACCATACACTGGGCAACGTCTATCCCGACATGTACGCGAACCAGCCCACCTCGATCCTGGTTCTGCCCCCTGTCAACAACACTACCGCCGCGGATGCCAGGGAGTATTTTTCCTGCTCGCTGGCCGAAGCCCTGGGTCTGCGCGGCTACTACATCCTGCCTGTGGAAACCATGTTCAACATCCTGCGGGATGAAGGCCTTTACAACGAACGCAACGACGACCCGGCAGTGCTGGCGAATTTCAAAAAGTATTTCGGAGCGGATGCCGTGCTTTACACGGTGATCGAAAAGTGGGATAAAAGCTGGTTTCTGGATTCTGGCAGCCTCACCATCCAGGCCAGGTTCGCCCTCATCAGTACCTCCAGCTTCGAGACCATCTGGGATTACAGAACCACCATCCGCGTCAATCTGGGCTCGGACAGCAAAAAGTTCCTGGTGGCGCTCATAGAATCCGCTGTCAAAACAGCGATAGAAGACTATTTTCCCAATGCCCGCGAAGCCAATATCCTCACCTTCGAAAAAGCCCTTCCCTATGGCAAATATCATCCGCTGCACGGCAGCGACGCGGAGAAATGGGTCAACTGGGACAAGACTGGTTCCTACGAGATTGACAAGTGAGGGGACAGGCAATTCTGAAACTGCTTCAATCGCGTTAATATAACTGGCTTGGTTTGGAGTTCAAGCCGGCAATATAGGTTTCATGCTTATGCCAGTACTGAAGCCGGCCTGGACTTCAAACATTCCTATCAAAGACTGGCTCCCGGGTTCCACGGTTCACGCAGATATACGCGGAAAATATATAAGGGCTGCCGAAGTCCGTTCGGCAGAGGCAACGGAGTTGCCTGTTAGGAAGAGACCTCCGGTCTCTGTGGCAAACGGACTTTGCCACCCCCTCCTCGGGCGGCTATCCCCCAAACTGCGCTATGCAAGCGCCGGTACAGTACAGGCGGTCGCTGAACCGCCCTGGTTTGGGGGCTCCTTTTCACCATTTCACCTTTCCACCTTCCAAATATCCCGATGATCCTGCTGATACTGTGATCCGCGGTCTATTTCTTTTCAACCAAGCCA
>DFUX01000013.1 GCA_002379855.1 Cloacimonetes bacterium UBA4175
GTGGAAAGGTTCCCCCGAAACAAGCCCAACAGGCTTTATCTGTGTCATCCCGGGCAGGCTTGCTTGACCCGGGATCCAGTCTTTTGGAAGCAACCAGCCATCTCCGAAACAAGCCCCACCAGACTATATAATGTGTCATCACGGCCTGCGAGCCGTGATCCAGTCTTTTAGGAACTACCACGCCAGCCTCGAAACAACCCACACCAAAACTATAAAACCGTGTCATCACGGGCTTGACCCGGGATCCAGTCTTTTAGGACTGTTTGGAGTCCGAGCCGGCTTCAGGACTGGCATAAGCATTAAACCCATATTGCCGGCTTGAACTCCAAACCAAGCCAGCATGGAGTTCATTGAGCCAGGACTGGCTTCATATTGCCACCAGACGCTTTGGGCTCAATGGACTTCATGCGTGGCGGACTGCGATACCCGCTAACCTCCTTTATTTTAGAGACTTATTACAACGGTCTTTTCCTGTCCCGAATCAATTCCTTTCTCCATCCCCCCACATACCGCTGTCATTTGAGCCTCAATGACTTAAGACCATCATCCTTAGGTATGTGGTTGCGAAGTTAAGGATGACCCCAGGAAGACCCCAAGAAAACTATAGGATGCAAAGGGGAGCGATGGCAGGGGAAGGAGGGTTTTGGGGCGGGGAAAAAAGAGCTTGACTTGGGAGGCAGGGCGGGGAAATCTATGCCACAGGAGAAACACACACATGATCTACAACCCCACCAAAATACACTTTGGCGAGCAGGCCGCGCGCCAGGCGGCGGATGACCTTGCCAGCCTGGGCAGCCGGGCTTTTATCGTGACCGGCAGGCAAAGCGCCGTGCAAAGCGGAGCCCTGGACTCCGTGCTGGAAGTTTTGCGGGAAAAGGGCGTCTCCTGGCAGATCCACGCGCGCATCGGAGAAAACCCCAGCCTGGAAATGGTGCTGGAAGGAGCCCAGGCCCTCAACGCCAGCGAATGCGACTTCGTTGTCGGTATCGGCGGGGGCAGCCCGATAGACGCCGCCAAGGCCATCGCCCTGGCCAGCGCGAATGATCTGGCAGAGAGCGAGCTGTACCGCACCGATCTTTTCAAGCGCAGCTTGCCATTGGCGGCCGTGCCCACCACCTCCGGCACAGGCTCCGAGGTGACCCAGTATTCCGTGCTAACCGACCGGAGCAGAAAACGCAAGGCAGGCTTCGGAAGCAGCCTGGCCTTTCCCGCGCTGGCGGTCTGCGACCCCCGCCACACCCTCAGCATGGGCGCACGGGAAACGCTGAACACCGGCATCGACGCGCTCTCCCACCTCCTGGAAGGCATCTACTCCCAAAAAAGAGAGGCGCTGCTTTATCCCCTCATATATAGTGGGATCAAAGCCATCATCCGCAATCTGGAAAAGGCTTTGGCGCAGCCCGGCGATCTTGCCGCGCGCAGCGAAATGATGCGCGCCGCGCTCTACGGAGGCCTCGCCATCTCCAGCACCGGCACCACCCTGCAGCACTCCCTGGGCTATCCGCTAACCAGCCACTTTGGAGTGCCCCACGGGCTGAGCAACGGCATCGCGATGCGCCAGGTCATGGAGCTTTACTCCAGGGCATTGCGGCCGGAACTGGATGAGCTGTTCCACGCCCTGGGCATGGGCAGCCAGGATTTTTACGCCTGGCTGGATGGACTGGGCATGAAGGCGGAACTGGATATAACGGAAGAGTTTATCGCTATGGCTGTGCCAGAGGTGATAGGCAGCCGCAACATGGCCAACAATCCTTTCGCGGTAAGCGCGGAGGAAGTGGCGGAGCTTTACCGGAGCCTGCCCTGAGCGCCGCTCACCACTTTTTGAAGATAAAGAAAACCGCCGCCACGATCAGCGCGAAGCCCACCAGATAGTTCCAGCGGAACTGCTCCTTGAGGTAAAACACGGAAAAAACGCTGAATACCACCAGGGTGATGACCTCCTGGATGGTCTTGAGCTGATAGGCGCTGAAGGTGCCGTGCCCGAAGCGGTTGGCGGGCACCTGGAAGCAGTATTCAAAAAAGGCGATGCCCCAGGAGGCCAGGATCACCAGCAGGAGCGGGGAATTCTTGTATTTGAGGTGGCCATACCAGGCGAAGGTCATAAAGATGTTGGAGATGGTGAGCAGGATGACAGTTTTCATGGGCGGATGGGTTCCTTCAGGGTTGATAATGCGAAGCCAGGTCCCACTGCAGCATGCGTTCCAGGTCTATGCCCTCGCGGGGATCGGCATTGGAAGGGATGCCGGCTTCGATGGCCAGGGTCATGATCTCCACGGAGGCGCGCACCGAGGATTCGATGGAAAAGCCGTTTACCATGCCAGCCATAAGCAGGGCCGTGAAGCAGTCCCCCGCGCCGGGATGGATGCCTCCGCTGCGGATGTAGGGATAACGGACAAGATTGTCGCGGGAAGCGCAATAGTATTGCACTTCCAGCATACCCGGCCGGGAACCGGGCACGGAGGTAAGCACTATGTGGCGGGGGCCGCTCAGGCTGATGCGGCGGCACCAGTCCAGTATCACGCCTTCATCTGCCCGGGCGTCGGCAGCTTCGCCGGCCAGCAGCGCGGCTTCCGTGAAATTGGGAGTGATCAGGTCTGCGCGGCGTACCAGTTCCCGCATGGATTCCACCATCTCCGGGCCGTAGCAGCCATAAAGGGAGCCGCCATCTCCCAGCACCGGATCCACCAGCACCAGGCTATCTTTGCCCCGCAGCAGGTCAATCGCCTCCCCCACCAGCAAAACCTGGTCTGGAGAAGATAAAAAGCCGCTGCAGATGGCCTCGAAATCCAGTCCCACCTCCTGCCAGTGTCTGGCAAAATCGGGCAGGTGGGGGCTCATGTCAACCCAATGGGGGTCGGGATAGTCGGTGTTGACGGAGAGCACCGCCGCGGGAAAGGCGCAGACCCTGATCCCCAAACGGTAGAGGATGGGAATGAAGGCCATCAGCGAGGTGTGGCCAAAGCCGCAGAGGTCGTTGATGACCAGGGCTCTCTTGCAGGTGTTGTGGGTTGCTTGTGAATCTGTCTTCATATCGGTATCACAATCGGCTGGATCGGCATAGTGGTCAAGGATTTTCTGCCCTGCGGGGAGGGGCGGGCTCCATTTCTACTTGACAGCCGCTGATGGGATTATAATTGGCGGCATTGCAAGTATCACACGAGGAGAATGCTGTGAAGCTGCTGAAAACCTTGTTCCTGCTTGGCCTCTGCCTGCTGCCTCCGGCTCTGGCTGCCTGGCCGAACTATTATACACTTTCCACGGACAACTTTGAGGTTTATTACCGCAAGGGCTGGGCCACCGAGGCCATGAACGCGCTGCAGGCGCTGGAATACAGCCGTCCCTACGTGGAGGAGCTGACTGGCAACAGACCCGCGCGGGTGCCTGTTCTGCTGGAGGATATGGGCAACATGGTGAATGGCTACGCCAGCCCGATTGGCAAGTCAATGGCCCTCTTCGCCTATCCACCCTCCCAGGATGAACTGGCTCTTGGCGAGGACTGGTGGCAGATCGTGGGTATCCACGAATACATCCACATGGCGCAGATGACCAAGGTGAGCGGCGAACCAGCCCTGCTCAGGACGCTCTTTGGCAATATCCTCTATCCCAACCTCTACCAGCCGATGTGGATGACCGAGGGCATCACGGTGTATGGCGAATCCCAGCTATCGGAGTATGGCGGCAGGCTGAACGCGGGCACCTATGCCGCGGTGATCAACGCGCTGGCACGGGAAGACAAACTGCCCTCCGCCGGCAAGGCCTGCTATTACAGCTATGGCAATCCGCTGGCACACTACTATGTTTACGGTTCCAGCTTCCACCAGTATCTGGCGGACAAATACGGCGAAAGCAGGTTTTCCCAGCTCTACAGCGAAACGGGCTCCTCGCTGCAGTCCTATCTGAACCCCATCTATTCCGGCCTCTCTTTGGACGCCGCTTACAAAAAGGTGTATGGCAAGCCTACAACCGCATTGTGGGCGGATTGGAAAGCGGAGATGAAGCAGCGCTCCAAACCCCTGCCGAGGCAAAACATCACCCGCCGGGGAGGACGCACCGACAACCTGCAATACCACGCGGGAAACCTTTACTACACAAACTACGGCGTTAGCAAGACCGGCCCCGGTAGCGGCTTTTCCGGCCACCGCCTGATCCGTGTTTCCGACCCCGGAGGCAAGGCCCGGCAGGAAGTCCTGGTGCAGCAGGGTTCGGATTTCCCCGCCGGTTACCAGATCCACGGGGATAAGCTCTACTACAGCAGGTCGGAGTTTAAAGGCGGGTATTCCAATAACAACATGGACGGCTTGGGCGTGATCACCCAGATCTGGGAACAGAAACTGGAAGGGGGAGGACGCCGCAAACTCTATTCCGGCCCCGCTCGTTCCTTTTGCAAGTTGGATGACGGGCAGATACTGATCTCCGAGGATGACCCCACCCACCAGAAAAGCATCCTGCTCATGCTGGATCCTTCCACCAAAAGCAAAAAGCCCCTGGGTAACCTGGACTGTCTGATCGGCACCATCCACCAGAGCAGGGGCAGGATCTATGTGACCGCGCGAAGGTTCGGGCATAACAACAGCATCTATGAACTGAACCTGGCATCCCTGCAACTGACGCCCCTGGTGGACACACCCCATCTGGAGACGGTGACCGGGGTGCAGGACGGCAACCTGCTCTTCACTGCCATCTATAATGGAGAAAACGGTTCCTACCTCTACAACACCTCCAGCCGGCAGGTTTCCAAATTCAGCGGCTTTTCCGAGCTGAGGTGCGCGGTGCAGGATGGCAACGGGCAAAACTGGTTCATCGCGGTCAATGGCGAGGGACAGGATGTGTATGCGGACAGGCTTTCCCTGCAACCTTTCAACCCACCCTCCGGCAAAAGTTCCCGCCTTCCCTACTCCCGCCTGCGGGGCGGCGAGGGCAAGGTCTTGGGCAAGTATGAGGTCAAGAGGGGAACCTACGCCTCCAACATCCTGCACCTGCTCTGGCCCAGGTTTTACCGCGTTCCTTTCATCGACAGTTCGACAGACACCCCGGACAGCCTGTTTACGCTTGATCAACTGACCCTGGGAATCATGATGGCAGGCCAGGACGTGGTGGGGGATTTCCCCTTGTGGAGCGCGGCTGTGCTCTATGACATGTCCAAGAAGGAATGGGGCTATGAACTGAGCCTGGAAAACCACTTTTTCCGTCCGGTCAAACACAGCCTCGAGTTCAGCAATCTGGACGGCAAGACCCTCATTTCGCAGCAATATGTGCCTCTGATCACCCGCATGAATTACGGTCTTACCGGACTCAATCCGGGCTTCGGCTTCATGGCCTGGGGCAAGGAAAATGAAAACTACCGTAAACTGCTCTACCCCTTCCTGGAAGCCAGTTTTGCCTACAAAGGGGTCAGGCTCGGCACCACCACCAGCCTGCTCTATGAAAGCAAGGATGGCTGGCTGAGCTCGGATCGCGACCGCCTGGGCTGGAAAGGCCAATACAATCTGCGCGTGAAAGCGCCACTTTCCACCGAACTGCGCAGCAACCTGATCCTGGCCAGAGACCCGGACGCCAACCCGGATGAGGTTTTCCCCGCGCTAAGGGGCTACGCCAAAGAATGGAACGCCCGCGAGGGATTCGTGCTTGCCAACTCCTGGTATGCCCCGCTGTTCAAGATCCGCAACGGCTTCTGGACTCCCAACATCTATGTGGAAGACATCAATCTGGGGCTTTTTTACGACCTTGCCAGCCCGATGGGCAAAGAAGAGCGCGGCTCCATCTCCGCCTATGGCGCGGAACTGATCGCGGAAATTTCGGCGGGATACGTCTTGTCATTCAACCTGGGCCTGCGCTTCAGCCAAAACAAGGACGGGCAAAGCCGCTGGGACTTGATTTTTGGCTTATAGAGGGAAGGCGGCAAAGAACTTGTGCTTGACACAAAAATGCCTTGCCGAGATTTGGCGTAAGTATGTAAAAATATCTCTGTTTTGGAGGAATACACCATGGTAATGGAAGAACTATACTATACCGAGAGCCACGAATGGGTGCAGTTGAACGGCGACCTCGCCACAGTGGGCATCACAGATTTTGCTCAGAGCGAGCTGGGAGACATCGTTTTTGTGGAACTGCCGGATGTGAACAGCAGAGTCTCCGCCGGCGAGCCCTGCGGCTCCATCGAAGCCGTCAAGGCGGTGGTTGACCTGATCAGCCCCTTGAGCGGCAAGGTCGAGGAAAGAAACGGCGATCTGGATGACACCCCCGATCTGATCAACAAATCCGCCTTTGACGAAGGCTGGCTCTTCAAGGTTCGCATCAGCTCCAAAGACGAGCTTGCCAACCTCCTCACCGCTCAGGAATACAGCAAACTGATCGAAGGCTAAACTATCAGCGCGTGATAGAGAAAAACCCCAACTTCCTGATCATCCTGTCCGCTCCTTCCGGGGGCGGCAAAAGCACCATCCTCGCCGAGGTGCTCAAAGCGGCTGACAACATCGACTACTCTGTGTCCTATACCACCCGGCCTCCCCGCGGCACCGAGCAGAACGGCGTCGCCTACCACTTTGTGGATGAGCGGGAGTTTTTGCGCCGCCGCGAGGAAGGCGACTTTCTGGAGACAGCCCAGGTTTTCGGCCGCTGGTATGGCACGTCCAAAAGCTTCATCCGGGGACGTCTGGCAGCCCGCCGCCATGTGATCATGGATATCGACGTGCAGGGCGCAGCCCAAATTCATACCACAGACATTCCCCATGTGAAGATCTTCATCATCCCGCCCTCCATGGAGATTCTGCGCGAACGCCTTATGAAGCGCGCCACGGATTCCCCCCAGGAGATCGAAAAACGCCTCACCATCGCCCGCAAAGAACTGGAATACATTCCGAATTACGACTATCTGGTGGTGAACAATGAACTGAGCCAGGCCGTGCGGGAGGTTCTGGCGATCGTCCAAGCAGAAGAAAACCGGGTTGGACGCTACCGGGATCCCATCAAGGGATTCCTCAAACAGGAGAACCAATGATTAGCGAAAAGATCGAGTCATTCCTCGAAAAAGCCGACATGAACTACCTTTTCTGTCTGCTTTCCAAGCTGGAATCCCAGCGCATCAGCAAGCTTCCCTCCTATGTGCGCCAACGCTTTGAGGAGAAGATCACCGTCATGGCCATGCATCACGTGGCGGAAAACGAGGTTCCGGACTACATCGCCGAGATCGCCGAGGCTGAACTGGCCATGGCCCAGCAGGCTTCACCCTTCCAGGATGAAGAGGGGGAAGGCGAAATGAGCGAAGAAACAATCGACGACTCTGAAAGATTCATCGAATCGCTTGAACACGACAATCTGGACAAGTATGCGGATGACGACGGCGACGACGATGAAAGCCTTGACCTGGATGACGACCCATACGATGAAGAATAGGCGGGCATGACCCTTCGCGCCTTGCAGCAGCACCTGGAAATGCTGCAAAACTCCGGCATCGGGGAGATCTACCGCGAGGCGAAGGACAAAGCTGCACTGCTGGCTAAACTCAAGCTCCAGCACTCCACCTGCACCCTGTGCCCGCTCCATGAGGGCAGGATCAAGTTTGTCTATGGAGAGGGCAATCCCGATGCCATCGCGATGCTCATCGGAGAGGGGCCGGGAGAACAGGAAAACCTGAGCGGAAGGCCCTTCGTGGGCAGGGCAGGGGATTTGCTCACCAAGATGCTGGCCGCCATCGAGATAAAGCGGGAGGACGTCTATATCTGCAACATCGTCAAATGCCGCCCACCCGGCAACCGCAACCCCGAAAACCCCGAACGGGAGGCCTGCCTGCCTTACCTGCTGGAACAGATAGAGATCATACAGCCCAAACTGATCATGATGCTCGGCCTGGTGGCTGCCCAAACCCTGTTACAGACCAGGCAGCCCATGCAGGAACTGCACACGGTGACCCACGAATTCATGGGCATCCCCAGCTACGTCACCTACCATCCGGCGTCCCTGTTGCGCAACGAGAGATTCAAGTATCCCGCCTGGGATGACCTGAAGCGCTTCAGGCTGGATTATGACCGATACCGGAGCTGATGCGAACCCTTTTGCCGCCATCCCCAGCCAATTCTGCCCGGAAATCCGGCGGACGCGGCCTGATAAGCGCTTCCCGCCTCACGCTCTGCACCCTGCTCGCTTTGCTGCTGCTTCCCCTGTGGGCGGATTTTGCCGTGTACGGCGACACCCAAACCGGACACAGCGTGCACAAGAAGATAGCCGCGGCGATAGCCAAAAGACAGCCCGGGGCGGTCTTCCACGCCGGAGACCTTAGCTCCCGGGGCAGCGACCAGAAACATTACGACAAGTTTTTCTCCCTTTCCAGGCCGATCACCAGCGTCTGCCCCATCTATCCCGCCAGAGGCAATCACGATGGCGATAAGGCACTGTTTCTGAAGAACTTCCCCCACTTGGGCGGAAAAACCTATTACAGCGTGGAGCATGACAGCCTGCTGTTTGTGATCCTGGACACCAATCTGAGCCTCAAGCCCCGCTCCGCGCAGTTCCACTGGCTCAGGAAAACCCTTTCCGAAAAGAATTCCCTGCCCAGGATACTGGTCATGCACCACCCCATCTTCAGCAGCGGATATCACGGCGGGCGCGATGAATATGCCATCCTGCTGCCCTCAATGCTGGAAAGCGGTAACGTTAAAGCCGTGTTCAGCGGGCATGACCACAATTATGAGCGCCTGGAACGCAAAGGTATCACCTATTTTGTGACCGGAGGAGCGGGGGGAACGCTGCGCCCCAAACAGCACAATGTCTCAACCAGCAAGGTCTTCCTGCCCCAAAACCACTATCTGTTCTGTTCCCGTGAGGGATCGCGGCTCAAAGTCACCGCCTACGGACTCAGGGGCGAAGTCCTGGACAGAGCCGTCATCAGGCTGGACTGACCTGCTCCGCCCTCAGCAGCCACTCATCTTCATCCCGTCAAAAGCGGTCTCAGAAATTGATGCGTGTTCCCAAGCTCAGATAGTTGATGTTGGCAAAGGTATAAACTTCCTCGATATCCGAACCGCCTTCCAGAAAGCGGTAGCCTGCGTAGAGCGAATAAGTGCCGTTCAGATCGTAAACCAGGGCCAGCAGGATGTCCTCGGCGCGTCCGTATGGTGACGCCAGCGCCTCCCCTTTGAGCAGCAGCGCCAGTTCCTCCGAAAGATCGTAGCCAAACTCGAACCCGATCAGCGGAACCACTCCCAAATCTGTCTTTTCGGTATAGCCAGCCGACTTGTTTTCCAGGGAGATAAGCGCGTCGCGCACTTTGAGCGAGACACCCAGGGCGCGGATGCCGATGTTTCGCTTCTCGAACCTATACAGGTATTGCAGGCGGTAGCTGTTGAACTTATACACCGCGTAAATCCACTCGCGGGCGGCATAGGTCCTGCCCATAAACTCCACTGCCGCAGATGGTTCACCGCTTGGTTCGATGGTGAAGGGCGATGCCAGCAGCGAAATTTCATGCCGCGGAGTGATCTGGTAATGCAGGTTGGCGCGGCCAAACATTTTGGGCTTCGACTCCAGTTCATCCGTGAAAGACAGTATCCTGCCGCTTTCGAGGTTGGGAATGCGCATGTCGTTGTAGCCGAAAAAGGCAAGTCCGGTCTCCAAGTCCAGGCTGAACTGGGCGAAAGCCATTCCCGCGAAGGACGCCAGGATCAGGACAAGGGCATATTTTTTCATTTTCACTCTCTCAGGTTGTTTTGCTCTAAACAGCATAATCGGTTTCTTCCTCCCCGCAAGCCTTGTCATGCCGCCCTCCTTTGCTGCCACTGGCGTTAGGCCCATCATCCTTAGGTCATCCTTATAAATTATAAGGTTGA
>DFUX01000079.1 GCA_002379855.1 Cloacimonetes bacterium UBA4175
TCCGCGTTCTATTTCTTTTCACCACCCCACCACGACATCACGACACCACGAAGTCCTGTCTGGATACCGCCCTCCTTTGCCACCACTGGTTTTGGGGGTATCATCCTTAGGTATGCGGTTGCGAAGTTAAGGATGACTACAGGAAGACCAAAGGAAATCCACAGGATGCAAAAGGGGGCGATGGCAGAGCGGTGGGACGGGGGCGGGCAAACTTTTCCTTGACAGGCAGGCAATCCCATTTTTGCTTGCCAATATCACAAATAACAGAGGTTTGCAGAATGGAACTCCTGCTCGAACAACTGCAATTCCCATCGGACGCCAACATCATCTTGGGGCAAAGCCATTTCATCAAGACCCTGGAAGACCTTTACGAGGTGATGGTAAACAGCGTTCCCGGGGCCAAATTCGGCATCGCCTTCAGCGAAGCGTCCGGACCCTGCCTGATCCGCAAGGACGGCACCGACAACGACTTGATCGAATGCGCGGTGGAAAACCTGCTGCGCCTGAAAGCCGGGCACTGCTTCCTGATCGTGATGCGCGGCGCCTTCCCCATCAACGTGCTGAACTCCGTGAAAGATTGCCGCGAGGTGACACACGTGTTTTGCGCCACCGCCAATCCAGTGCAAGTGGTATTGGCCGCCAGCGAACAGGGCAGAGGCATCCTGGGCGTGATCGACGGCTCCTCTCCCAAAGGCATTGAGCTGGATACGGACATCACCCAGCGCAAGAAGTTTTTGCGGGATATCGGTTACAAGCGCTGAATGAACTACCGCTGTTTTATCGCGCTGGAGGCGGTTGACCCGCTGCGCGACCATCTGGAGGAGCATCTGCGGCGTTTTCGTCCCAGAACCGGTGTCAACTGGGTGAAGAATGAAAACCTGCATCTGACCCTGCTCTTTCTGGGCGATGTGGATTCCACCCGGATGCCCGAACTGGAAGAAATCGTGGATGAATGCGTGTGCCGCAGGCGTCCCCTCTGGCTCTCCCTGCGTGGTTTGGACCTCTTTCCCGCCAAGTCTCCGCGCCTGATCTGGGCAAGCCTGGACGCGCGGGACGACGAACCGCGCCTGCTGCACAAAGACCTGTTGAGCCAGACGCGGCAAGCGGGCTTCGAGCCGGACTCCAAGCCGCTGAGGCTGCATATCACCCTTGGACGGATCAAAAGGCAGTTGCCGGTCTGGCTGGAAGAGGAAATCCTGCAAAGCGAGGTGGACAGCGCCTGGCAGCCGCACACCGCGGTAACCCTCTACCGCAGCGTCCTGAAGCCGGAAGGCCCCACCTATCACGTTTTGAATCAATATATTATACCATAAGGAAGTTAAGATGCTGGAAAAAAACAAAGAATCAGCGCTCAAGACGGCGATCTCGCAATTGGAAAAGAAATACGGCGTGGGCACCCTCATGCGCCTGGGAGACAGTCCCCAGAAAGTAGTGGACGCCATCCCCACCGGCGCTTTCAACCTCGATATCGCCCTGGGCATCGGCGGAATTCCCCGCGGCCGGGTGACGGAGATCTATGGCGCCGAAGCCAGCGGCAAGACCACGCTGGCGCTGCACATCGCCGCCGAAACACAAAAACTCGGCGGACTGGTCGCTTTCATCGACGCGGAACACGCCCTGGACACCGCCTATGCCAAGAAACTTGGCGTGCAGACGGAAGATTTGCTGCTTTCCCAGCCGGATGGCGGGGAGCAGGCTTTGGAGATTTGCGAGACCCTGGTGCGCAGTTCGGCTGTGGACCTGGTGATCGTGGACTCGGTGGCGGCGCTGGTGCCCAAGGCGGAGATCGAAGGCGAAATGGGCGACAGCCACGTGGGATTGCAGGCGCGCCTGATGAGCCAGGCCCTGCGCAAACTCACCGCCATCGTATCCAAATCCAACACCGCCGTGGTGTTCATCAACCAGATCCGCATGAAGATCGGCGTCACCTCCTATATGAACCCCGAAACCACCACCGGCGGCGTGGCTCTCAAGTTTTACGCCACGGTGCGCATGGAAGTGCGTTATGCCGGCGCCATCCGCTATGGCAGCGCGGATTCCGACATCATCGGCGCCAAGACCCGGGTGAAGATCGTCAAAAACAAGCTCGCCCCGCCTTTCAGGACAGTCTATTTCCCCATTATCTTTGGCGAAGGCATCTCCAACATCGATATCATCATCGAGACGGGTATCGAGATGGGGCTGATCAAAAAGAGCGGCTCCTGGTTTTCCTATGAGGACGTCAAGCTTGGCCAGGGCATGGAAAAGACCAAGCAGTACCTCAAAGATACACCCGAGCTGCTGCAGGAGATCGAAGAAAAGGTGCGCGCCAAGGCGATTCCCGAAACTATGAATTCTGTGGACACCGATGCGGCTGAGGATAAATCCGAAGAATAAACTCGCGGTTATAATCGAAATAGACGGCGTGAATCAGGGCACCCTTCCCAGAAGGGTGCTCCCGCCGCGCTTTCCGGAAGGTTTCGCGGGAGAGGCAGACAAGGAAGAGACCGGAGAACTGCTGGAACTGCTACGCGCCAGGGCTTTCAATCTGCTGCTGGACTGGCTCGCCAAGTCCGAACACAGCACCCTGCAATGCCGCGCCTATCTGAAACGGCACCTCTTTCATCCCAGCCTGGCGGAAGAAGCCATCGAACGCCTGAGGCAGCTAAACTATCTGAGCGACGAACGCTTCGCGGAAACCCTCATCCGCTCCTATGCCAACCGCCGCGCCAGCCGCCGCGCGATCATCGCCAAACTGCGTGAACAGCGCATCCCCTCCTCCCTCTGGGAACCGCTTTTGGCGGAGATCTATCCCCGGCAGGAGGCTTCCTCCAATCTACGGGAGCTGCTGGCCAGATATTGCGCCAGCCACGGCGAACTGCCCCGCAACAAGCTGCGGGAAAAGGCCTTCACCCACTTCTTCCGCAAAGGATTTGAACTGCAGGACATCCAGAGCGCCTGGGAAGCTTTGGGCAAGCCCGCGTCCGGCTGAAGCCCATCCATCCCCCTGCCGCGGAGGCCAAAAAAGAACCGGCGTTGATAGGCCGGTCCTGGAATAATAGTGGTAATAGCGGTTGGTGTCAGGTTAGGGCACTCATCATCCCCAGCATGGTGCCCCCAAAGAGAAGCAGCCATGCTATCCAGATAACGATGAGGATAGCCCAGAAAATCAGAATTGTGATCGCCCAGGTTTTGCGGTTGGGATTGCCGCTGCTGCCCGCCGCCCACACAATCAACATTACTATATTGACGACGGGAATCAGCATCACCAGAAAGGTAACCACCCAATTGCCCACAGTCATCACCGGGGCTACCGGTTGCATGCCAAAGTTGGGGTTGTTCTGGTCCATGAAGCGGAGCCTCCTTTTAGTTTTTGGATAATTATATGCCCGCGGAGAAAGTGTCAAGCATTAGTTCAGTTTTGTTTGGCTGGAAGGCTGGAATCAGACCCCCACGCGCTTGCAGTATTGGTGGATCGGACACTCGGCGCAGCGGGGCTTGCGGGGGGTGCAGAGGTTTTGCCCGAAGGCCACCAGAAAAGAGTTGTAATTCAGCCAGTGCCGGTCGGGCAGGATCTTCCTCAGAGCCATCTCGCTCTCCAGCGGGGTCTTGGTGCGGATGTAGCCCCAGCGGTTGCTGATGCGGTGCACGTGCACATCCACGCAGATGGCGGGCAGTCCAAAAGCCACCGCGCGCACCAGGTTGGCGGTCTTGCGTCCCACCCCGGGAAGCTGCAGAAGATCATCTATTTCAGAGGGCACCTCTCCGCCAAAACGTTCCTTCAGCACGGCGGGAAGCTGTTTGAGATGCTTTGTCTTTTCATTGTGGAAACCCACCTGGCGGATCAGGCCGTTCAGTTTGGCGGCACTGAGTTTTTCCAGGTCATCCGGAGTCTGCACCACCTGAAACAGCGCTTCCGACGCTTTGGCTGTGGTCTGGTCCTTGGTGCGGGCGCTGAGGATGGTGGCAACCAGCACCTTGAAGGGGTCTTTGGTCTGAATCTGGATCAGGTCAACGATGGGGGTCTGCACGCTGTGGAAGTGCTTTTCCAGCTCTTTCATCACCGCGTCGATGTCGAATTTTGCCATGTTTATTCCTTGCGAATCACTCTGTTCTCAAAATAATGATTGCAGGTTTTGGCAGCCCCGCTATCTTGTCAACCAGAAGGAGTTTGCCATGTGCGGAAGATTTGCCCAGGTGATCAAGCACGACCAGTTGCAAAAACTGGCCAAAGAGCTGCGCCTCAACCGGGAGAGCCAGCAGCTGGAGTTCAATTACAACCTCGCGCCCACCCAGCCCGCGATGGCGGTGGTGAGCCAGGCCGCGGGGCGTTATCTGGGTGTTTTCCGCTGGGGTCTGATCCCCTCCTGGAGCAGGGAGATACCTCCCTTCCCGCTGATCAACGTGAGGGCGGAGACCATCACCGCCAAGCCCAGCTTCCGGGGAGGCCTGCAACGCCGCCGCTGCCTCGTGCCTGCCACGGGGTTCTATGAATGGAGGCAAAGCGACAAGCAGCCCTTCTTCATCCACGCCGCCCAGGGGGATTTGCTTTGGATGGCGGCCATCTACGACTCCTGGAGCTCTCCGGATGGCAGTTACGTTCCCTCGCTGGGCATCATCACCACCGAAGCCAACTCCCCCATGCGGGCCTTGCACCACAGGATGCCGGTGCTGCTCTGTGGTGATGACCGCCTCGCCTGGCTGGAACACAACCGGCAGGACGCGCTGGACTTCGTTCCCCTGCTCAAACCCGCGCCGGATGACTCCATCGCGCTGTATCCCGTGAGCAAATACGTAAACAAGGTGGGCAACAACAGCGAGGAGTGCCTGAAACCGCTGCACGCCTCCTGAGCGGAGCAAAGCCGCTTCCCGCACGGGCTGTTACGGTCTCAGATCAGAAATAGCGCAGCAGGATGTAGAAGGTGCAGATCACCAGCGAAAGCAGGGTGAAGACCGCGCTGACCTTGGTGAAATCACGGAAGCGGATGTGATAGCCGTTGTGTTTGGCTATGCCCACGGCAACGATGTTGGCGGACGCGCCGATGAGGGTGCCGTTACCACCCAGGCAGGTGCCCAGCGCCAGCGACCACCAGAGCGGATTGATGTCCGTGATCTGTTTGGCGACTTCGCCGATATGCTCGATCACGGGAATCATCGCCGCCACAAAGGGCACGTTGTCGATGAAGGCGGAAAAGACTCCAGACAACCAGAGGATGGCCAGCGAGGTCTCTTTTGCCCTGCCCTGGGTCAGCTCCACCACGCCATTGGCCAGCATATTGATGAAGCCTGTCTTGACCAGGCTTTCCACGATGATGAACAGCCCGATGAAAAAGAAGATCGTGACCCAGTCCACATCGTTCGTGAGCACGTGTTCCACCTTTTTGCGGCTGCTGATGGCCAGAAGCAGCAAGCCGGCCGACATGGAGATCGTGGCGGTCTGGATGCCCAGCACGCTTTGCAGAGCCAGCCCCACCAGCATCAGAAACAGCACTCCGAGGGCGATCGCCAGCTTTTTCCTGCTCTTGATCAGGTTGTCTTCCTTATAGCTAAGCAGGCGGGCGCGGTTTTCGGTGCTAACCCTCATCCCTTTGCGGTACATGAGCCAGATCAATCCGCAACTGAAGACCGTGGTGATGATCGCCGGAGGCGTCAGATTGAGCAGGAAATCTATGAAAGTGAGATTGGTGGCGCTGCCGATGATGATATTGGGCGGATCGCCGATCATCGTTGCCGCGCCTCCGATATTGGAAGCCACCACCATGGTGATGATGAAGGGCACCGGCGAGATTTTCAGCTCCTCCGTGATCAGCAGCAGGATCGGCACCAGGATCATGATCGTGGTCACGCTGCCCAGAAACGCCGATACAACGGCAGTGATCACAAACATATAGATCATGATCAGCAGCGGTTTTCCCCTGGCCAGCTTGGCGGTTTTGATCGCCATATACATAAACAGGCCGGTATCCTTTAGCACGGAGATGACCAGCATCATCCCAATCAAAAAGAAGATCACGTTCCAGTCCACCGCGCTGAAAGCCTCGGGTTGTTGCAAGATTCCGGTCAGGATCAGCGCGAACCCTCCAATCATGGCGGCCAGCATCTTGTTGATCCACTCTGTTATGATCAACACATAGGTAATGATAAATATCGCCAGGGCTAAAATCATCAGATACATTCTATTACACCGTTATAACCTTGTGCAGGATGTCTGTTGCAGTTATCACGCCCACCAGTTTGCCCTCGTCAACGATACTGACGAAACTCTTGCGGTGCCTGATCATCAGCGCCACCGTTTCCACGATGGAAGCCTTGGGATGCAGCACCGGCTCCTCCGTCTCCATGATCTCGCCCACCGTGGCGACGTCCATGGTTTCAAACAGATGTTCCAGGGGTTCGAAAGAGAGCAGAAAGTTCAGATTGTCAATCATCATCAGATAATCCGGAACCCCCACCTTGAGCAGGTTGAGCACGTTCACCTCGCCCAGATAGCGTCCTTTCTCATCCGTGACCGGCACCATCGAGATTTCCTTGTTGCTCATGATCAGGCTCAGTTTGCTCAACAGCGTATCCGGGCTTACCGAGATGGGACTGGGGGTCATGATATCGCCGATGCAGACTTCCTTTTTCACCTCGATCCCGTGCTGCTTGACAACCTGCACCACCCCGTGCCCGTCGTTCTGCTGCCTCAGCTCTTCCATCAATTCGGGATCGCGGGACATCTTCAACAGCGCCGAAACTATGTTCAGATATGTATTGGAGCTGCTTTTGTCCGTAATGATCATCACCACCCAGGAAACCTTAATCTCCTCCGATGGCACCGGATCTTGCAAAAAGCTCATCGCGATCAGGGTGTCGTCCAGCCCTTCCAGACGCACGTGCGGGATGCCGATTCCGCTGGGATAGGCTGTGCGCGACTGTTCTTCCCTCTGGCGCACCAGGCGCATCAGTTCCGGGCAGCTAACTGGCAGCTTGTGATAGCGGCAAATCAGCTCCACCAGCTCCTGATAGATCGTGTCGAGATCCAGTGCCCGCTGTTCGTGCAGGATCATCCGGGAATCGAGAAAGCCGGCCAATTGCATAAAGCACCTCTTCTTTTCTACTATTTCTCAAATCCTTTTCTCTTCGCGGAGATAACGTATGCCATTCAGAACTCTCTGATAAAGCAGGAGATGTGAACCACGTTCAGGATTTATCGGACTTTATGCGGCTCTGATTTATTCCGTCAAGCTAAATGTGTAAACTGTCTCTATCGCCACAGCTTGAGCGGCGGTCTGTCCAGCCTGCCTGCAAGGCACAAAGCGCCTTCGTAGCACCTATATATATGGAAGGAGGTTTACAAATGTTTACATTTTTTCAGTTGCAGAAGGTATCGCCCTCATTTGATACCAGAGGCTTTGGCTCTATCATCCTTAGGTCAACCTTATAAAAGTTAAGGATGACCTAAGGAAGACCCTTGCCAAAGAGAGGATTGCGAATGAGGGTGGAATATTTTCCAAAATATAGGTCTCATAGCCCAATCTCCCTCCATAAGGCATTTTACCATGTTCAAGATAGCAAATATAAACATAACATTATATATGTTCCGCCCGGAAATAAGACTTGACATCAATTTGAAGATATATTTTATTGCGACTCGATCTTCGGTGACCCCGCAGTGAGATCTGTCAGGCCATCGGGTTCATTGTTTGTAGCATGGCTAACCAGTTATTCGGAAACTGTTTTTGGGATTGTTGCGCTACTCCTGTATTTCAGCCGGTTAGTCCTCCCGCGCAGACGAGAAGTATATGAATATATATAGATTGTCTATAAGGCGGGCACCCTCCAGCAGGCTGCCCATGAGCAGTCCGGAATTCAGACCGGGCTATCGGAACAACAAGAGGAGTAAAGAATGCGACGAACTCTTTTTTTGGTTTTATTCCTGACGGCATTGTTGGGAATAGTAGGTTTGAGGGCTGCAACAATCAATGTTCCCGGGGATCAGCCAACGATCCAGGCGGCCATTGGTGCAGCAAACAGTGGCGATGTGATTCAGGTTGCCAATGGCAGCTATTCCGCCACGACCACATTAGTTATCGATAAAAGCCTCTCGATCATCGGCGAATCAGAAAGCGGAGTGGTCATCGATGTTACGGCCGCCACCAGTTATGGTATTCATATTACAGCAAGCGATGTGACTCTGCAAAACTTCACAGTGCTGCCAAACCCGGACTCGAATGACCACTATTGCATCAAAGCCAATCCAGCCACATTGCCGGTAATTTACGAAAACCTGACGCTGGACCACATCACCATAAACGGATCAAGAAGGTCCGCGTTTGACGTTCACGGATATAACGATGTTGTTTTGAGCAACCTGACCGCGACCGGCACCACAAGGGGTGTAGGTGTTGCAATATCAGGTTGCCACAACGTTGATATGTCCAATATCACGACCTCCGGAAACGCGTGGGGTGGGGTTGCAATATATGTGTCCAAGCCACAATACCTCAACAGAGGATCCGATAATGTGAACTTTGACTTTGCCAACAGCGATGTGGCGGATGGAATCTACGCTGAAGACGAAGAAGGTCTTGTTAACACCAACATCCATATCCTGAATTATACATATGGTATTAACAACAACTACGCCACCAACCCCACAAAAAACATTGAATTTTATATCGAGGGTACCTTGGCAGACGCGCTTAACTTGGGAGCTGGATTCAACACCAAGTACAACAATATGGCGTCCTACGTTTGGGCCAATGCTGATCCCATAGAGAATTACTACGTAGGTCCCGGCATGGCTATCCAGGCCGCAATCGATGCAGCCACCCCTGGCGATGTTATCAATGTAGTCGCTGGAACTTACAACGAAACGGTTACGATCAACAAAGGCGTAAGCGTTTTGGGGGCTGGAGCCGCTAACACAATCATAGATCCGGTGTCATCAACAGCAACCTATGTTGTAAGGATAAACACCACTTCCGGAAATGTGAAACTCGATGGCTTTACCATCAGGAACTCGACTACTGAAGAAGTAGGAACAACCAAGGTAGCGCTTGGCAGTGGATCTACCGGAGCAATGGTAGAGATATCCAACAATATCATTATTGGTGGATACGACAGCGCCACTGGGGTCTATACAGATTTCGGTTTCAGCTTTTGGAGCAGTAATTGTGCATCCAACCTGTTTTTCCATCACAACGACATCAGCAATTGTTATGACAATCCTGTTGGGCTGGAACGTCACAGGGGCACGAGCGAGATATCCTATAATACTATAACTGACTGTGCACCATTTCCCGCAATCTGGTTCATGACTGAGAAATCCGGAAGTGAAGCTCCCGAAATGTATGAGATCACCGCCAGACAGTATATTCATCACAATACTATCACAACCGGCACAGGCATTAGTATGGCCGCCCCGTATGGTGGGCATTATAATCAATATCTCGGTGGTAAATACACTGATGTGGAGATATCCTATAACAACATATCGAATTTATCTGCAACCGGAAGAGGCATCCAACTGGAAGCAGATGGGGATAACGGCGGATTCTACAATCCAGTTATCGCATATAACACGATAACTGGAGCATCAGGATTACCCTCGACTTCAGCCCGCGGGATAAGAATACTCGGGAACGTGTTCAACGCCGATATTAGCAATAATACCATAAGCGATGTGTACAGAGGCATCTGGCAAAGCTATTCCTGGGGACAGCCCGGTATCCCCGGCCCAAGCGGAAATACCGCAAACAACAATTCGATCACCAATTGCGTCATTGGAGTAGAAAACCAGTATGCAACAACCGCTGCGGTGTTAGATGCCACCAAAACCTGGTGGGGCGATGCCAGTGGCCCTCTGGATGATGACTCCGTCAATCCTGATCCTGATCCGGACAATCCGAATGGAATGGGTGTTAAAGTTTCAGGTTATGTGTTGTACGATCCCTGGTACCTGGATGCTGCAATGACCAGACTCTCCAACCAGAACGTCCAGAACATCGACACAGGCGAGTGGTTCACCACGATCCAGGAAGCCATAGATGATCCAGAAACCCTGGCGGGACATACTATCGAAGTGCATCCTGGGACATACACAGAGACAGCTTCTGGATCCCCCTATACCTCTTGCATCAAGATGAACAAGGGCGTAACCCTCCGTTCGACAGATGGTGCTGCCAATACCATCATTGACGCGGCTGGAGCATACATGGGCTTCACCATCCCGGCAAATGTTGGAACCGTGACGATCGAAGGATTCACAATAACCAATTTCACTCATATTGGAATAGCCCAGTCCTGGAGTGCCTCCGCAGGCACAACCTCGATCATCAAAAACAACGTGATCCAGGCAACAAACGACTTTATCAGGAATGGCATCCAGGTATCTGGAAACAACTCCCAGGTACTCAATAATACTGTCTATGGAGCCTCATACGCAGCGGAAGACCCGAATTACGGCAGTTCCGGCATCCTTGATGTTAACGGTTCAAACGTTCTGATTCAGGGAAACACGGTCATTGGGGCCGATATTGGCATAAGTGTGCAGAATTTCGATTACTATCACACTGGCCAGGCAGTAAGCAACGTGATTGTGGATAACAACAACGTCAGCGAATGTTCACAAGAGGGAATCTGTTTAAGCGGCATCAACACAGCGTCTGATGATGTTCTAAAAGATATCTCGATCACCAACAACACTCTGCTGAATAATGATACCGGCATCGGAGCATCAGGATGTGTGATAGTTGGCGAGGCGATCCCAAGCGGTTTAGCCATTACTGGGAACAACTTCACGGGTCATCAGATCAACGTTGCAAACTGGTCACTAACCACCCTGGACATGAGCGTTTATCTATCCCCCGCAAACACGTATGACAGGGCGTTCCTGCTTGATCAGGTCATTTACGCCAACGGCACAGCCTTGTATGTGGATGTTCCGGATGAAGTGATCCCCAACAGCTTCCAACAGACCTATTCAGTGAAAGCGTCGTATATAGAAGGCCTGCGTGCATTCACCATGATGTTGAAGATTCCCAGGGCCGATTTCGTACAGCCTGTTCATACTGGATCAAACATAGATTTCGCCCTTGGTTCTGCTTATTCTGGATATGGTACTTCAATGATGATGCCAATCGAGTACGACGATTCAGATGAAGATTACCACCTCTACACCATTACCGGCAGCTATTTCGGCGCTGCAGACGGCATTACAGGAACAGACAAGGAACTGCTCACGGTGAAACTCACCAGCAACGCGGATCCACACACAAACGTGCCTAACGGCTGCTATATCGTGATTGACTACGACTCAGTAATCCTCAAGGACGACCAAAATCCTTACCATGAAATACCCTGTGCCGGTACCGTTGACGGATGGGTGCTGATCGACAGTGAAGCTCCCCTGGTCGTGATCGACAACATCGCCTCTTATCCCGAGCCCTATGTGGTGCAGGTGAATAGCGACGGCATCATCGAACCCGTGTTCAACCTCACCTATACCGACGACTGGGATCTGGCTACAGCCATGTACCTGATCCAGGCTGAGGATGCCACAGCTCCCGACGATCCGGGCGATTTCAGCGCGGTCGTTGGCGCAGTGGATGGCACCCTGACCGATATCGACAACTGGACCCTGCCCATCGGTTCACTGGCAGATGGCACCTATACCGCCTATCTGCTGGTGGTGGATGAGGCTGGCAACTACTACATCCTGGATTGGGATTTCATCATCGACACCACCGGTCCCGCCGCCGTGGTCTGGGAACCTCAGATGACTGCTGAACTGCATCCCTGCCGTACCACACCAAACGCGAACAACTCCATCGACCTGATGTGGACCAACACCGGCGACGTGGTGAAGAACCATATCTGGATCCTGAGCTATGGCGACGCCATGGGCGGAGATGCTGCCAACCACTATCCGGAATATGAAAACCACCAGGAACCCGCTTCGATCACCGCTCCCGATCCCTACGGCGCGAGCCCGCAGAACGGCTGGGTGAAATACACGGTCGATCCTGTTCCCGCCACCTTCCCCTATGCCCTCACCGGCATGGAGCGCGGCTATTACTACGTTACCATCTTCGCGCAGGATGCCGCCGGCAACATGAGCGAAGCCCCCGAAGCTCCCTTCTACCGCGAGTCCATCTCCTACTGGCCTGGCGACGTGGTGGTCGAAGGCCAGGTTCTGGATAACGATGTTGCCATGCTAACCGGCGCCTGGGGACGCGGCGTGACTTCAAATCTGCCTTGGGATGACGCTTACAACGTCATCGATGTGGGACCTTCCACGGATTATATGCGCCGTTCCCGCCCCACTCCCGATAACAAGATCGACATTGAAGACCTGATGATGTTCGCCATGAACTACTACAACACGAACTATACCTATTACATCAGGAACTTCCCCGAAACCAACCCCATCGAGATCAGCCTGAACAGCCACAGCGCCGCCGACCAACTGGTCGTGGAACTGGTTCTGGATGGTAACGCCGGCTTTGTGAAAGGCCTGAACATCCCCGTGAGCTATGGCAACGGCCTGCATCTGCTTGACGTGGCAAGCGGCGAAGTGTGGCCTGAAGGCAGCCTGCTGCTGCATACCAATGCCGATGGCAGGGTCACTGTATCCATAGCAGCCATGGGAGCTGATGCGGTCGCGGAAGGCAATGGCGTGATCGCCACCCTCACCTTCGCGGTGACCGGCGCCAACACCGACCTGGCTTTGGAACACATGACAGCCCGCACCTGTGATAACCAGGAAATCGAGATCGAAAACAATCCCACCGGCAACGTGAACAACGGAGACGTGGTGAACGTGATCCCCGCCCACAGCTATCTGGGCAGCAACTATCCCAACCCCTTCAACCCCAGCACCACCATCCAGTTTGGGATCAAGGAAGCCGGATTTGTAAAGATCAAAGTATTCAACGCCCGTGGACAGCTTATCCGCACCCTGGTAAACGACAGCAAGGCTGCCGGAACCTACCAGGCAACCTGGAACGGTTTGGACGAAAACAACCGCCCCGTGGCCTCGGGAGTTTATATCTTCCGCATGGAAACCAAGGGTAAAGTGCAGACCACCAAAGGTATCCTAATCAAATAAATGTATTAAGAGGAGTTCGCCCCCCACGGGCGGACTCCCCCCTTTTTGGGAAAAGAATGAATTCCAGATTCTGCCTGTGTTTACTGCTGCTGATGGCCTCCCTGGGCTTGAGCGCGATCTCTGTGAGCATCACACCCAATCCCAAGGTGACCCAGGCACAGCAGGACTTCACCGTGCAAGTGACTCTGGACACCCCCACCGTAATCCGCGGTTGCACCGTATGGTTCGAATACGATCCGGACAAGATTGAGTATCAGGGCGCCGAGATTGGAGAATTGCTCAGCGGATTTGACCTATACTGGTTTCTGAGTGCCCGGGAAAGCCCCACCAGGATACGGGTTCCCTGCATCATTATGGGGGCAGAGCTGTATGTGACCGGGCCCGGTAACATGCTCAACCTCAATTTTACCGCCCTCGCCGGAGATTTCAGCACCATAGACATCGTGAATATCCAACTTTACGACGTGATCGGCTATGAGATCCCGGGTGTGGAAGCCTTTGACGGAGATGTGATCATCGGCGAAGACGCCGCCTACGGGAAGATCAAGTGCTGGCTGCAGGGGGCATACTCCGGGGGAGCCATGCTGACAACCCAGAACGCGTCTATTCCCCTCAACTCACCCTATCCCACTGCTCCCGCCTGTGTGGATTCCATTCCCGGGGATGTGGTGGACTGGATGCTGCTGGAACTGCACTCCGTCCACAACGGCCAGCCTGTGGGCAGCTACTCGCTGTTTCTGGACAGCGGCGGCTACCTGCGCACGCCTGGAAAGCCTTATCTGATCTTGATGAATAGCTCTCCGGGGCCTTACTATCTGTTGCTGAGGCACCGTAACCACATGGCCATTATGAGCGCCACAGCCCAGACTCTGAGCAGCAGCGGAAGCCCCGCCGTGTTTGACCTGACCGATATTGCAAACATCTATGGCAATGGCGGGATGGTTGAGGTGGAGGAAGGCATCCACGCGATGGCCGCTGGAGACGCCGATGCCAACGGAAAGATCAATACGGTAGACCGCAATTCCCACTGGAGGGAGCAAACCGGCTTGAACGGCTATCTTTCCGCGGATTTCAGCCTGGACGCCTATGTTTCCACGGTTGACCTCAATGATTTTTGGCGCGCCAATTCCAGCTTGTTGGGCACTGCCCCGCCGCGGCGCTCCGATCCCCGGGGCACTGTCGAGTTCACCCTGTCTCCCGAAGTGATAAGGGTTAATGGGGAAAGCTTTCTTTCCCTGGATATTTTGGCCAGCAGTCCTGACCCAAATCAGAGGATCGGCTCCGGGATGGTGCAGTTGAACTACAACCCCGCCCTCTTCGGGCAAAATGTAAAGAGCAGCGGCAACGTGGCAGTCACGCACGGAAGCCTGATCAACGCGTTTCCCTTCCCCTATTACAATCTTATCATGAACGACAACTCCCCCAGCAGGCTGGCCATCACCTTCGAGTATCTGATGCCTGCCGGACTGGGCGGATTACTCACCTCCACGCCCCAACAACTGCTGAATGTGAGGCTCAGGCTGCTGGACACCGGCTTCCCCTGCGGCTTCAGCTTTCAGCAAAACCTGATGGTCAACCAGCAGTATCTGGATGACAACCACACCCGCTTCGCTCAAGTACTGGCGACGGATACAGACAACACCCTCATCCCCTCGCAACCCGCCGGACTGTGTCTGAGCCTGCAGGGCAACAACCTGCAACTGAACTGGCAAGAAGCCAGCGGCTGCACCTACTCTGTTTATTCCGCGCAAGATCCCAACGCGGAAGACTGGCAGATGGTGGCATCCGGACTCACAGACCCCTTCTGGAGCATTCCCATCCAGTCCAACCGCATGTTTTTCCGGGTCACCGCCTCTGGCTACCCCGATACCAAATGAAGGAGGAAATAAGTGCCGCGATACATGACAGTTAAAGCGATTATATTAGTACTATTCGGAATCCTAATTGTGCACACCGTTTCCGCTGAGATTAGAGTCTATATCGATGAACCCAGCTACACCCTGTCCTACTTTGAACCCGTCACTCTGGCGGTGAACGTGGAAGGCCTGACCGCGCAAGAAGCCCTGCGCGGCTTCAAGATCCATCTGGATTTTGACGAAACCTATCTGGAAATAGCGGATATCTCCGCCTTTCAGGAAGGGACTTTCCTCAGTTCCGTCGGCTCCACCCAATGGTATGCGCTCGAGGCGGACCAAGGCTACATCATCACCTGTTCCATCATGGGCTACACGCCCGGCGCGGTTGGCTCCGGTACTCTGTTCACCGTGGATCTTAAAGCCAAAGACCAATCCACCGGAACAGCCGGAACCGATGTGACGCTTTCGGAAATCATACTGCGCGATCCGCTCAACCAGAACCTGCTCTTCAGCTCCGCCGACTGCAACATCGTGATCAACCCCGGCGTGATGATCTATGTGGAGCCCGCCCAGGAACACATCTATCACTACGATCAGGTGACCCTGGCCGTCAACATCGAGGGCTCTCAGGATGTCTCTCTGCGCGGTTACCAAATCCATCTGGATTTTGACGACACCTATCTGGAAATAGCGGGAATCTCCGCCTTTCAGGAAGGGCCTTTCCTCAGTTCAGTCGGTTCCACCCAATGGTATGTGCTCGAGGCGGACGAAGGCTACATCATCAGTTGCGCCATCATGGGCTACACACCCGGCGCATTTGGCTCTGGAACGCTGTTTTACGTGACGCTGCAAGCCAAGGACCAATCCACCGGCCCGCAGGGCACCGACGTCACCCTCTCAGATATCGTCCTGCGTGATCCGCTCAACCACACGGTCGATTACATTTCGCGGGACGGCAACATCGTGATCGAACCCCCACCCTATATCTACACCGGCCTCAAGGTGTTTCTGCAAGGCCCTTACGTGATCGGCGGCAGCATGACCCACATCCTGAGCGACAACGGTTACCTGCCGCTCACCTCGCCCTATGACACCAACCTCACCCTGGACGCCTTCCCCGACGTGAGCCCCCGCCATATCGTGGACTGGATCACAGTGCAACTGAGGCCCAGCCTCACCGGAGCCGAAGAACAACCGCAAAACTGCTTCCTGCTGGACGACGGCACCGTGGTGGACGTGACCGGAAATCCCGCCCTGGCTTTCGACTACAACGGCAGCTTGGAATATTACCTCATTGTTCGCCATCGCAATCACTTGGAAGTGATGTCGGCAACGCCCATCGCCTTCACCCCCTATCCGCAGAATTACTCTCCTGCCGATCTAACCCTGTTGGACTCGATAATGGGAGGAAACGTCCACGGAGTAAGTGAGGTCGAGGCAGGAGTGCTGGCGCTCAGCTCCGGGGATGCGGATCAAAATGGAACTGTTACAAGCACTGACGCTAATTATTGGCGAACTGAATCCGGACTGCTTTACGGGTATTATACCTCCGACTTCAACCTGAACGGAATTGTCAGCACCACAGATATAAATCGCTACTGGCGCACCACCGCTGGCAAGATCTCGCAAATTCCATGATACAAAATCATAAGGAGCATAAATGAAAAGGCTTTTAAATTTACTGATCCTCCTGATCCCCATTATGCTGTTCGGGCAATTCGAACCAATAGTTGGGGATGCAGGTATCCACTACTCGTTCGCCAACCCACAAATCACCCAAGAGGGCGGCATCTCCTACTTTGAGTTTGACCTCATGGCCCAGGCCACCCCGGATGAACAAGGCAATATGACAAGGATTGGGGACGGCAACATTTGGCTTTACTTCAATACGGAAGCCTTCGGCGAGGACCTCTTTACCAACGACAATGTTACAGTAACCAATGGAACTTTGCTTGCTTCAGAAGGCTATCCGTTTCCACTTTACTGGATCGGCTTGAACGATACCGCTGATCCGCATCAAAATCCATCTTTACCCCTGCTGGCTTTAACCTTTTTATACGAATTGGACGTTCCCAATGATATATACGCCAATCAATTACCAGCAACACCGACCCAGTTGATGCATGTCAAATTTAAAATCCTGAATACCAAAAAGCAACCCTGGGTCTGCATTTGGGATGTTGAAATGCCTGGCAACTCATACTACAGCGATCACCAAACAATCTATGTCCCAGTCACAGTGAGCGAATGCCTCTATTACCAAATTCCCACGCCGGTGGAGCTCTCCTCTTTCACGGCTTCGCTGTCCGCGGAATCTTATGTCAAGCTCACCTGGGTCACCCAGTCCGAGACCAACATGACCGGCTATTACATCCTGCGCGGCACTTCTGACGATCTGAACAGCGCCCAGATGGTGAGCCCGCTGATCCCCGCCACCAATACTTCCAGCATGCAGACCTATGAATTCACCGACTCCGAGGTCTATGAAGACGGCGTCTATTATTATTGGCTGGAAGCCCGCGAAACTGCTACCAGTAGCTTCCACGGCCCTGTGTCGATCGCGTTTTCGTCCACTTCCACGACGCCGGCGACCATTCCCCTGCAGACCGCTCTCAACAAGATCTATCCCAACCCCTTCAATCCCTTTGCCTGCATCCCCTTCAGCATAGGCAAAGACGCCGGCCCCACCCCGGTGAGCATCCAGATCTACAACGCCCGCGGGCAGATCGTATATAGCGATGACCTGGGCGTAAAAAACCCCGGCAACTACAAAGATTACGTGTGGGACGGCAAGGATATGCAAGGACGCGACTGCGGCACCGGTATGTATATGGTGCGCATGATCGCAGGTAAGACCAGCTTCACCCAGAAAGTGGTGATGATCAAATAATTTACTCCATCCATCCTGACCACTAAGTAAATGCCCGGCCTGAAAACCGGGCATTTGCATTGAATCCAACCGACTCTTCTCTATCCAACTCCCTTCCCCGGACTGACTCATACTATCTCGCTTGCATTACTACAACTGGTTCTCACCATTTCACCTTTCCACGTTCTTTTCATAGCACCTATATATTATGGGGAAGGGAAAAACGCGCGGGATGGAGGGAGCGCCCTCATTTGCATCACCCTCTCCGGCGTGGGTCTTCCGGCAGTCATCCTTAACCCGGTGAGGGATGACCTAAGGATGATGGCGCCAAACGCTGTAGCAGCAAGGGCGGGCGGTATGAAGGATATTGCGGATAATTGTGATTATTATCCGTGAATGACAAGGTATGTTTACCGTGGTGACGTGGTGACGTGATGAGTAGTCTGTTGGGGGTTGTTTCGTGGGTCGGGTGCTTGTTTCTAAAAGACTGGATCCCGGGTCAAGCGGTTCACGCAGATATACGCGGATAAAAGGCGCAAATTGCCGCGGATTGGTGTTATGGGGGCGGTTTCGGGATTTGGTTCTTGTTTTTGAGCTGGACACTTGCCCTAATTATGTACTTTTAATTCGTGTTAATTTGTGTAATTCGTGGATGATTATTCTAAAAGACTGG